>DASZCJ010000219.1:0-20838 GCA_035943155.1 Xanthobacteraceae bacterium
GCACACGTATGAGTGCCCCCAATGCGAGCACGAAATTACAGAGAGCATCCAAATAAAGAAGGCGAGTTAGCTTACTTCTAGAAGGGCTCGGGTGCGCCGGGGTGCCTTTGCCGCCCTAGCCGGAATTGATTTGCTTCAACGGCGCCCGGGTCCGCTCAATCTGGTCAGGGTCGAACACACAGAGCCAACGCAGGCCCACGACTGTTTGAGCATGACGCGGTTTCCGTATCACCATTTTTGGTAATTGAAACGGCTCCTTGTGGGCACGTGACGGATGCGATCGTTTCGCCCGCGTTGCAAGCCAAGCTGCAATTTGAAGAGCCCTCGCAGCTATCTTGTCTAACGACATGTAATGACGCGGCGCCGCCTGTGCCCTGGTCACCCTTCGGGCCTTGCTCTCCTTTGTCTCCTTTATCGCCCTTCGGCCCGGGCGGGCCGGGCGGGCCTTGGTCGCCCTTGATGCCCTGCGGACCGGGCGGCCCTTGCTCGCCTTTTGCTCCCTGAGGGCCGGGTTGGCCTTGCTCGCCCTTCGGGCCGGTGACTCCCGGAGGACCGGGCGGCCCCTGATCGCCCTTCGAGCCCTGAGGACCGGGTGGGCCTTGTTCACCCCTTGGTCCCTGTTGGCCTTGACCACAAGCACTGAGGAACACAGCCAAGGTGAAAATCACAAACGCGGCCGAGATACGCATTGCCCTGCCCTGGTTTTGAAAAGAGCGCACTACCTGGTGCCAGACCGAAACGACGTGAAAGGTTCGTTCGTTCCAGAAAGGCAGGCTAGTGATGAGACGATAGCGACGCGAGAGCCTCAGTCGTAGCCCGTTCCATGTCGCCAGGGAGGGAGCTCGATGACGTTCCCCTGGCGTGCGTCGCGGAAGGCACGCCAACGCCGGCGCTGGGCTTCTGCAATCCGAACTCGACCAACCTTCGTCTTCGGTCCCGTCGACAATCCGCCATGGAAGCGGCAGCGGGCCTTTCCAAACTCAACCCTCATCATACAAGTGCCGCCCGCTCGGGTCTTGGCGCCACAGCGCGGCCGATCTTTGCGTCGCGGTTGCCGCTGGAGGTATGAAATCACTGCCGCATAATCAATCATCGTAATTCCCAGTAAGAACCCATGACGCGCGCGCGCACGCGCGCTTGGTGTCATAAGTCCCCGCCTCACTCGGCGCTCGCGTTACCGTTACTCGTCACGCCGGTGAGGGAAATTGGTTCGCTGCCCCGTTATGCGTCACGCCGGCAAAGAACTCGTTGCGCCGCCCGCGTTACACGTCACCGTACCAGTTGCCTTTCCAGTACGCGCATCCATCGTAAGCGTAAGCCTTCCATGGGATCGCGCAGCTACATCGGAAAGAATTCTTATGGTCCATTCCAAATAGGGATATTTAGGACGGCCCTTTGGCCGATGCGCCGCTAGGGGTCGCTTTGGCAAACGGCTCTCTACCCTTTCCAACAGTTCTTTTATGATGCGCTGAGATGTTTGCGGACCGGCAGGCTAGCTCAAGCGGACGGAGCTGGTGCGATTTGCCCCAGATCTCGCCGTTGGGCCGCCGAAATATACGCTCTTCGCCGCGCTTGCCTGCCGTCCATAACGCAAAACAGCTGTCCGCGTCGTCCGTCAGTACGACATGACGGATGCGGCCCTTGGCCAGCCGGATGGCCAGGGTGGCGCTGTCCGGATTGTAGTCGGCACAGGTCAGACGGCTGAGCTCAGAGTAGCGGCAGCCGGTGAGGATGGCGGCCTGCACCAGCCGTCGGACCTCGTCGCTACACGCATTGGCCAGACGTCGCGCTTCATCGGCCGAGAGGTACCGGACGACGCCCTCCTCGACCTTTGGGAAAGGCTTGACCTTGCGCCAGGCCAGGTCCGACGCAACCCGTTCGGCCTCGAAAGCGCGATTCAATGCCGCCTTGAGCATATTTAGGATGCGATTGGCGGTGACCTTGCGCTTGCGGCGGGCGTCTTCGTCGTCGGGAGTCGGACGGCTGGCAGGCTCCTTCGCCGATCGTTTGGAGCGCACGCGCTTGGGACGGGAGGCCTGGGCATTGCGCCATTTGATCAGACGGTCGCGGGTGAGTTTCTCGCATTCAATAGTGCCGAGCTCGGGAAGCACGAAAGCATCGAAGGTGTATTTTGCGCTCCTGAGCGCATCGGGCTTTTTTTCAGTACGGATTTCCTCGAGATAATCGGCCACCGCCTGGCGCACGGTGTAGGGCCCGCGCTGTACCTGGCCGGCTTCGACCAGCCGCTCTCGCTCGGCCCACGATTTTTGCGGCGGCTTGCGCCTGCCAGTAGTCGAGGACCGTTATGCCATCCGCGTCGAGCGTGTCATCGGCACCGCCGAGTGCGGCGTTCTCGTAGGTCCCCTCCCCGCAATAACGGCGCGCCACCCACGAACCAGATACGGCGCCGCGGTAGTAGCCGAGGTGCGGACCCTTGGCGATTTTCACGAAGTAAGGGGCGTGACGGACCTTGTTCGCGAGACGCGCGGTGCGCGTTTCGAGCGAGGTTTTTCGCGCAGAACGGGGCATGAACTCTTCTCCAACTTTTCTCTAAAAGCCGGGGAGTTTCTGCCTTAGACGTTACTGGACGTACATGCAATAAGCAACTGATCGGGAACGCTTATCCACCGTCCACCGACGTCCACCAAAGTACACTTAGGGGCACTTTCACGGCGGAAACACGGGTTCGATTCCCGTAGGGCGCGCCATTCGGGAAGCCGCTTCGACGGTTCTTTGATTGACGCCGCGAGCGTACTCGCCTTGACAGGTTGTTACGCGCACGTGCGGAGAGCGCGTAAGGCGAGGCCAGCTTGGGCCACCGATGCGCCTCGCCCTTTTCCGTGGCGCTAACTTATCGTCCGACCGGTCTCACGTAGCGGTAGGCGCTACCTGGGCTGAAAGGCGGCACGGCATAGAAGTCGAACAAGCCATGGTACGGATCGGACACGCCATAGTAGGAATCGGACAACCGATAGTAGGGGTCCGCTGCGGTCGCGCGCGGCACGGTTTCGTCGATGCCGGAATGGAAAGGTTTCACGCCGGCTGCCCCTCGGTTTTTTGCCGACGCGAGCGACGTCGCACCCAGCAACATGGCCGCAGCGATCACAATCAGGGCTGATCTTGGCATGTTGTTTCTCCACGCCCTCGGCGCCTTAACATCGAGTTATGCGCTTTGCAGATTATTTCAAGCGGAACGTTGCATAAGCGGCGGCGCTTAGGAATTGCCCGGTCGATGCAGCGTGAGGTTCCGCCTGTTTGGGGCCGCTCAATCGCCGTTGCTTAACGCACGCTCGACGGATCGGGGCGCCACAATGGATTTATCGCGCAGAAGCCGCCGGAGCCGGCAATGGCAGAAGCGCATTCCCCGCTGGTATCGTATTCACAATCCCATTGCATGGTATCCGCACCCTTGTTGGTGACGGCGCACCATCGGGAGTCGCCGGTTTGATAGGCATGGCTCGCGCGCGTGTAAAAGCACAACGCAGCCATAAGAGCCGCGAACGCGAATGCTAACCGCAAATATCGCAAAGCGGACCTCGCTCGCAAAGTTCAGTCCTCGTCGGGCAATTGACGTGCAAGCACGCAACTGGTCACTCAACAAGTCACTCAAGCTCCCTCAATATGGATAGCGCCCGCGCAACTTCCTCGGTGGATGCGGCCCGGGTGGCGGCTGGTATTGCGTATTTGGCGGGCAATTGCTGCCGAGGCCGCGCGCGGTGTCCATGCATTGCTGAAATGTTGTAAAGCCGCAATTTGTACCGCCACCGACCGCCCCACCGTTGTAAATCGCGCACCACGGATAGTTTTGCGCCTCGGCACGTGTGCCTACGGTAACAGCGGCGACATAAGCTCCCAACAAGAGCAGCAAAATCCGCATAGCGACTCCATCGGCCAAGAGTCTGAACTACTAAACGGCCCTGAACTACCAACCCTGCTTTGCGGGTATTTATTCTGGCGACAAAGTCAGCCGCGACGAGTCGCGGCGCGCGCCACGTTTACGTTCGGTTAACCATCTAAGTCTATGGCTCGGCGCATGGACGCCGACGCCCCGCATCCGCACTGCCCGTTCTGCGGTTTGCCGATGCACTTCGCCCGCCCTGCTCCCGATGTGAGCGCGCACCGCGTATTGCAGGCTTTCGACTGCAGGTGGTGCGGCGTCGTACTCAACGTCGCCCCCGGCGTGGAAACCTTGCAGCTCGCCGCACCCCCGCTGGCGCCCGGCTAAGTTCAGTTGGAATGGCGCCGTTGCGGGGGCGGACCCGGCGGTGGCTGATATTGCGTATTGACGACGCAAAATGCGCCGGCGCCTGATGCCGTCGCCATGCACTGCGCAAAACTGACGAAGCCGCAATTCGTCCCGCCAATGCCGCTGCCGTCGCTATATTGCGCGCACCAGGGATAATTTTGCGCCTGCGCTGGCGTGCCCAGCGCCGCGCTCGCGGCGATAATGGCAAGTACCGACAGCAATAATTTCATAAACATCGCTCCTTACTTTGAATCGACTTTAAATCGACTGCCGTTACGCGATGATATCAGTAACAGACGCGACCGGACATCACACTCGATCAAATCGCGGCTGACGCACTGCACAATTTCAAACAAGCGTTGGATGGTTACGCACATTCTCCGCGAAGCGCACATCGTGCGGACGCAAATCTGTCTTGCCGCTGCCACGGAATGATTCTAGCTTTGTGGCTGGGCAGAGGGTGTGGTTCAGGGAGGATAGAATCATGGCTCTGCATGCCGAGACGGCGGCACGGACGCAGGCAGCGCGGAAACGATTGGCGACCTACAGCAAGAACCATTGTCCGCAATGCGGCGAGTGGCTGCTGGCGCCAGACTGGTCTGAATATTTGAACGAGCGCTGCGTGCGACACACTTGGTCTTGCCAAGACTGCGGCTACCAATTCGAGACCGCAGTATTCTTCGCTTCGCGTGAAGACGATCAGCGCGCCGCAGCCGCATAGGCGTGCCGCGCACCTTTGTAATCGGTGATTTCGGTTCGATCGGGGCTCAGATAGCTGGGCCCGATCGGCGATTTGCCGTGGCCGCCGGGAATGTCGAGCACATAATGCGGCTGGCATAGGCCGGAATAGCGCCCGTGCAGCGCGCGCATGATCTCCTGACCTTCGGCGATTGTCGTGCGGAAATGCGCGGTGCCAGGCGCCAGATCGGCGTGGTGCAGGTAATACGGCTTGATCCGGCATTCGACCAAAGCGCGCATCAAAGCGCCGAGTGTCTCCACGTCGTCGTTGACGCCGCGCAGCAGCACTGATTGCGCGAGCATTGGTATGCCGGCGTCGATCACGCGGGCGCAAGCGGCGCGCGCCTTCTCGCCAAGCTCGTGGGCGTGATTGGCGTGCAAGACCATGAAAGTCGCTTTGCCGGTACGCAGGGCCCGCACCGCTGCCGCAGTCACCCGCTGCGGCGCCGCGATCGGAACGCGCGTGTGAATGCGAATGACTTTCACATGATCGACCGCGGCAAGCTGTGCCATCACTTCTTTCAGACGACGCGGCGGCAGGAGCAGCGGATCGCCGCCGGTCAAGATCACTTCCCAGATCTGCGGCGTGCGGGCGATGTAATCGAGCGCCGCTGTAAGCGCTGCGCCGGTCAGCGCGCCGCGTCCCGGTCCGACCATCTCGCGGCGGAAACAGAAACGGCAATAGACCGCGCAAGCATTCACCAGTTTGAGAAGGACGCGATCGGGATAGCGATGAATCACGCCGGCGACCGGGCTATGCGCATCGTCGCCGATCGGATCGTCCCGTTCTTGTGCGCGCCTTTCGAGCTCGCGCTCGTCCGGAATAAATTGCCGCGCGATCGGATCGTACGGGTTCGCCGTGTCGATCACATCGACAAGCGCCGGCGTGATCGCCACCGCATAACGCGCCGCAACTTTTTGCAGGCCGGCAAGTCGCTCAGGCTCTAGGACTTGCGCTTCGACAAGTTCGGATGCGCTACGCAGGGTTTTGTTTCTTGTCGGCATGGCCGAGCCTCATTTATCAGATAGCTCTTATATGAACTTTCCTGCCCTGAAAGGGGAGGGTCAGGCAGGGGTCAACTTAGCTTCCGCAAATTGACCCCCACCCGGCGGCTTGCCGCCGCCGACCTCCCCCCTTTCAGGGGGAGGTAAAAAGATTCATCGATCCGCATCCTTGTTCGTCTATCGCGACACGTCATCGAGCGGATTCCAGAGCACCTGATCGATCCGCGACGCGCCGGTTGCCAGCATGACCAGCCGGTCCAGACCCAGCGCGATGCCTGATGCTTGCGGCATCCCGGCGAGCGCGGCGAGAAAATCTTCGTCGAGCGGATAGCGCTCACCGTAGCGCCGTTCCTTCTCGGCCATCTCTTCTTCGAGCCGCCGGCGCTGTTCGGCGGCATCAGTCAATTCGCCAAAGCCGTTGGCGAGTTCGATGCCGCAGACATAAAGCTCGAAGCGTTCGGCAACGCGCGGATCGCGCGCCGGCTTTGCCAGGGCCGAGAGCGCCGCCGGATATTCGTCGAGAATCGTCGGTCGGCCGATACCGAGATGGGGCTCGATCCGCTCCACCAAGACGCGGCTGAAAATATCAGCCCAGCGATCGTCATTGGCGATGCGGATGCCGGCAGCCTGCGCTGCATGTGCAAAGTGCTCGCGATCCGCCGCGTCACCGTTTAACGTCGCCAACAGATCGATGTCGGCAAAGCGCGCGAAGACTCCCGCGACCGTGAGCCGTTCAGGGGCAGCAAAGGGGTCGCTCGAGCGGTCGCGATAAGTAAATTGTCGAACCCCTGCGGCCCGCGCCGCCGCGCCTAAGATCGCGACACAGTCGTCCATCAGCACGCCATAAGGTTCGCCGGCGCGGTACCATTCCACGAGCGTGAATTCGGGATGATGCAACGACGTGCGCTCGCGGTTGCGAAACACCTTGGCAAATTCGACGATGCGCTGCTCGCCGGCGGCCAATAGCTTCTTGCAGGCAAATTCCGGGGAGGTCCGCAGATAAAGCGGGCAAGAGTCACCGTCCGTCGTCACGAGGGCGGTGGCGAAGGCGTGCAGATGGGTTTCATTGCCGGGCGAGATCTGCAGGGTTCCGGTCTCGACCTCGACGAATTCCTGACCGGCAAACCAGTTGCGCAGCGCCGCCACGATGCGCCCGCGCACCAAAAGGATCGGCCGCCGGTCGGCATGAACATGGGGCGCCCAAAAGCGCGAGGAGGACGGCGGAACGCGCGGCATATCTTTAGTGGATGTCCTTGTCTGGCGGTAACGACAGAAATAACTGGCGGTCAGGCGCAAGATCGGTATGGTGCGGCCGGAATCTGAAAGCTATTTGAGGAAGCCGTGAGAGTCATCGCTAGTTCGTTGCGCAAAGGCAATATCGTCGAAATCGACGGAAAGCTCGGGGTCGTCATGGCCGCCGAGAACATCCATCCCGGCAAAGGCACGCCGGTGACGCAGCTCGACATCCGCCGCATCGGCGATGGGGTAAAGATCTCGCTGCGCTTTAAAACCACCGATCAGGTGGAGCGCGCCTTCGTCGAAGACCGCAAACATCAATTCATGTATCAGGACGGCGACGGCTTTCATTTCATGAATATGGAAAGCTATGACCAGGTGGCGGTGCCGGCCGATATCATCGGCGACCAGGCGGCCTATTTGCAGTCGGAGATGGAGGTGACCATCAGCCTGCACGAAGGCGTGCCGGTCGCCATCGAATTGCCGCCCAAGGCGGTGTTGGAAGTGGTCGAAACCGAGCCGACGGTGAAGGGACAGACGGCATCGTCGTCCTATAAGCCGGCGGTGCTGTCCAATGGCGTGCGCACCATGGTGCCGCCTTTTGTCACGACCGGAACCAAAATCGTCGTGATGACGACGGATGGCAGCTATGTTGAACGGGCAAAAGATTGAGTTTTGTTCACTGTTCGACAGGTTCTTTGATTTTTATCTGAATATTTGTTCATCGCGCCGCGGTGGCGGATCAAAAAGCCTGTTTCGTGACTTGGCATGACAGGCATTGATCGCGATAGTAGCGAATCTCAAAATCGGGATTTGACGATTGCGCGTGTCGAGCAAAATTCACGACTATCTGTTCGCGGCGGCGCTCGCCGGCCCGATGCTACTCGCGCCGCTTGATGCCGTATTCGCTGGCTGCAAGCCAGATCATTTCAAGGCGCCGTTTTTCCTCAAGACCATGGGCGCCTGCTCGTTCGATTCCGAGACATCGAGTTTCACCGGTACTCCGGTGCAACAAGCGATGTGCTTGATGCGCGGCATGGACAGCACGCGAAACCTAGTGCCGCCCTTGCGAAGCCTGCCGCCTGCGTTCACCGGGCGTATCGGACAAACCACCGGCCTGCCGTCGCGCGCCGTGCTGAGCGATTATCTCGCCACGCTCGGGTTGGAGGGTGAGTTCGGCGATTTTCTCTGGCTGCCGGTGTCGCGCGCCCACGACAATCAATTTGAAGCGCCGATGGCGCGCTACTTCGTGGTCCACGATACCAGCGGGCCCAATTTCGGCCGCCGCTCCTTTCCCGAGGACATCGACGGCGGCGGCAAGCTCAACGATTTGCGGAATTTTGAATGCCACGACGGCTGGGGCAAAGCGCATGTCGTCATCAGCCGCACGGGCGAACTGCTCCTTGCCCACGATTATTCGGTTCCGTGGCGCGAAACGAAATTCGAGCAAGCCGCAGAATTCGGCGGCGCGCTGAAGGGACTGTTCCTGCACAATGAGATGATTCAGCCGCGTCGCAGCGCGCCTGGTCGCGGTCGGCGCAACGATGCCCGATCGCCCGATCCGGCCTTCACGCCGGCGCAATACGATCGTCTCGCGCTGCTCTACGTGATTGCTAGCGTTCGCGCCGAACAATGGCTCATTCCGGCGTATCATGCCGCAATTGATGCCGAGATTGCCAACGGCCACGATGATCCGCTCAACTTCGACGTCGATAGTTTTGCCAACAGCCTGGATGGCTTGATCGCAAAATTGGGGACAGCGGATCGCATCCAGGCCGCGCACCAGTAAGCCACCCACTCGCAAGCCGTTCAGGCCCATAACGACGCCACAAATGAATGCGACAGCTCAGCTTCGCCCATGGTGTGGCTGTGAGAACTAAAACCGTTACCCCTGAACAATGCACTCCCCGTCCGACGCGACGCGCCATGCTGGTCGGCCTAGCTGGCAGTGCCGGAGCGCTGGTCGCGCCGCAAACGACGCGCGCCGACACCGCGTTCGACCAGTGGGTCGCCGCATTCCGCAGCAAGGCCGTGGCGCGCGGCATCAGCGACGAGACCTATACGCGGGCAATGCGCGGCGTGCAGCCCGACATGACCGGGCTCACGGCGATCCATAACCAGCCGGAATTCAACCAGCAGCTCTGGCAATATCTCAATCGCGCCACCACCGAATGGAAGATCACCGCTGGCAAGGCAAAAGCCATAGAATACGCATCGTTATTGTCGCGCATTCAGCGCGATATCGGCGTCGAGCCTTCGTTCATGCTCGGCGTTTGGGGCGTCGAGTCCGCGTTCGGCGATCCAGTCGTAGAAAAGAACCATATGCGTCCCGTCATTCCCTCGCTCGCCACGCTCGCCTGGGGCGAGCCGCGCCGCCGCAGCTATTGGGAAAGCGAATTGATCACCGCACTCATGATCGTTCAGCGCGGCATGAGCACGCCCGAACAAATGATCGGCTCCTGGGCTGGCGCCATGGGCCACACGCAATGGATGCCGGAAGTCTGGCTGCATATGGGCATCGACTATAATGGCGACGGCAAGATTTCGCCGTACGGTCCGCCGGACGACGCGCTCGCGACCACCGCGCGCTACTTCGTCGAGCGCGGCAATTATCGCCGCGGCGAGCATTGGGGCTATGAAGTGCGCATGCCGCGCCCGATCAGCGGCAAAGCGTCACGAACTTACGCCGCTTGGCAGGCGCTCGGAATTGTCCGCGCCGATGGCAAGCCCTACCCGCAGCCAAACGCCACGGCGCGCGCCTGGGTCCCGGTCGCCGGCGGTCCTGCTTTCCTGCTGGGCCAAAATTTCTTCGCCGCGCGCGGCTATAATCCGGCGATGAGTTACGCCCTTGGTCTCGTCTATCTGGGTGATCGCTGTGTCGGCGGGGCGCCTTTCGTTCAACGGTTTCCCGGCAGCGAGCCGGCGCCGACGCTTGCCGAGATCGAGGAGATTCAGCGCCGGCTCACCGCGCTCGGTTTCGACACCGGGGGCGCCGACGGCCGTATCGGCAATGCGACGACCATTGCGGTGCGCAATTACCAGCGCAAATTGGGCATCGAACCGGCGGACGGCTATCCCGGAGTGGGGCTGCTCGCCCGCTTGCGTCAGACATCGTAGCCCCGACGTTGACCTGCCCGGCGACGGGCCTATGCCAGCGGTCTTGTAGATTGGCTGACGATCCGGTTGGATGACGCCGAACCTACCCCAAGGAAAGCACGCTAAAACAACGCGCGCTAAAGCAACATCCGCAAAGGAATTTCGTTATGACGCCGCCCTCTTCCGTAAGCGCACGCGCCAAGGCCAATGCTGCAGACCCTGTGGTCGCCGCGGTCGAACGTCCGACGCCCGCTGGCGTCAATGCACCTGGCTTCGGCAGCGACGTGATTGCTGACGCATTACGCGCGCTCGATGTTCCCTACATCGCGCTCACGCCGGGCGCGAGCTACCGCGGCTTGCATGACAGCATCGTCAATTATCTCGGCAATACCAAGCCGCAGATGCTGCTTTGCCTGCACGAGGAGGCCGCCGTCGCCATCGCCCACGGCTATGCCAAAGTGACCGGCAGGGCCATGGTCACGGCGGTGCATTCGAACGTCGGCCTGATGCACGCGACTATGGCGATGTTCAACGCCTGGTGCGACCGCATGCCGGTCGTCGTGCTCGGCGCCACCGGACCGGTCGACGCGGCCAAGCGCCGACCGTGGATCGATTGGATCCACACCGCGCGCGATCAGGGCGCGCTCATTCGCGAATACACCAAATGGGACGATCAACCGTCGTCCCCAGCCGCCGCCCGCGAAGCGATTTTGCGGGGCACTTGGATTGCCAACACGGCGCCGTGCGGTCCGGTCTACATCAACTTTGACGCCGAGCTGCAGGAGGCAAAAGTTTCCGAACCGCTGCCGCCGATCGAGGTGGCGCGTTACATGCCGCCGGTGACCACGGCGGCGCCCGCCGAACTCATCCGCGAAGTCGCCGCCATCCTCAAAGGCGCAAAGCAAGTTTTGATGCTGGCCGGCCGCGCTTCGCGCAGCACGCAAGCCTGGGACGCGCGCGTCGCGCTCGCCGAAGCATTGAATGCGCGCGTCGTCACCGATCTTAAGATCGGCGCTACTTTTCCGACCGAGCATCCGCTTTATGTTGGCTCGCCGCGCGCGATCACACCCGATAGCGTCGAGGGATTGAAGAATGTCGATGTGGTGCTGAGCCTCGATTGGGTCGACCTCGCCGGCGCGCTGCGCTTTTTCGGCCCCTCGCCATCCGCGAAGGTGATCCAAATATCGCTCGACCATCGCATTCACAACGGCTGGAGCATGGATCACCAGGGACTGCCGCCGGTCGATCTATTGTTGTCGGCGGATCCCGATTTGATGGTCCCGGAACTTGTCAAAGAGATCGGCCAGAGCGCCAAGCCGCACGCGATGCCGGCGCCGCGGCGGCGAGCGGAAAACGAGCCGGCCGGTTTCACCAACGAACATATCGCCCGCGCCTTGCGCCACGCGCTAGGCAACCGCCCGGTCACTTACACGCATTTACCGCTGTCGTGGGACGATAGCTGGATCGCGCTCCGCCACCCGCTCGATTATATCGGCTCGGATGGCGGCGGCGGGGTCGGCGGCGGTCCCGGCATTTCGGTTGGCGCGGCGCTGGCGCTCAAAGGCTCCGGCAGGCTGCCGGTCGCGATCTGCGGCGATGGCGATTTCCTGATGGGCGTGACCGCGTTGTGGACCGCGGTGCATTACAAGATTCCGCTGTTGTTCGTGCTCGCCAACAACCGCTCCTTCTACAATGACGAACTGCATCAGGAGCGCATGGCGCGGGCGCGCAATCGCCCGATCGAGAACAAATGGATCGGCCAGCGCATGGCCGACCCGGAGGTCGATCTGGCTGCCATGGGCCGCGCTCAAGGCGCCGCCGGCTTTGGTCCGGTGACCAAGCCCGGCGATCTCGCCGGCGCGCTCCAACAAGCGGTTGCCGCCGTGGATGCCGGTCAGGTCGCGGTCGTCGACGTTCGTGTCGAGCCGGGCTATACGGCGGCGATGACCGCAGCGATGACGCGCGGCGGAAGCTAATGCCGCAGCGGCGGAAGCACAAATCGAGAAAAACTTCAGTTTATCTTGGTAGGGATCCGCGCCGCCGGCCGAACCCTCGAAAAATGAGATAGACCCACAGGGCAGCCATCAACCTATCGAGGAACCAACTTCCCAAAACATAGCGATGAGACTGCACAGACATTCAAGTGGCTCCTCGTGAGGAGACATCCGGGGCGTTTGTTCCAGCGCTTTGTCAAAGCGACTTGTGATCCGACGATCAGAAGACTGAAACACATTGCCGAAAATTCCATCACATATGCTTGAACATTTAACTTGATGTCGTTGAAGCGAGCGAATCGCGTCAAAAAATTCATTTTTTATCTAAAACAAGTTACTCGCGCAGCCGTGAAAAATGTGACGGAATAAATTGCACTCTCCTTCGATACGCTGATCGGGACGTAGCACGAGGCTGCAGTCCGCCATGCCCCAAATCGAGGGCAACGGTCGTCAGGAGAATAAAATGAAGAAGCTTTTCACCTCAGTTGCCCTTGCTGTAGCGGCGTTGTCTCTTATCGGCACGGCTCACGCATTCGCTCAATCGGGCGCGACCAAAAAGGCTCGGCCTGCAGTCCATGCGCAATCGAACAAGAAGGCTTATGGCGCATACGCGCGGATTCCCAATAACTCCTACACGGCGCCGACCGGTCCTGGAGCGGTAGACAGATTCGGCGAAGCCTCGCAGCGCTAACGCGCGGGGCAATTTAGCGTAGAACGTCATGCCCGGGCTTGACCCGGGCATCCACGTCTTAAATGTTGAGCAAGCCGAAGACGTGGATGGCCGGAACAAGTCCGGCCATGACGAGCTAATGCTTCAATGACAGGCTCATTTCACGCTTGGCCGCCTACAGCTTAAACGTCTCGTAGGTCGCCGGGTGAAACAGTTCGTCGACCTGCACGCGGCGTGCTGACAGGCCCTCGCCGTGATGCTGCGCCAGAAAATAATCGAGTACCTTGCGGTTTCGCTCGACGCCGTATGACCAGAAATCATCGCCCATCAGCGCGCGCGCTTCGCTCAGCCGCTCCTCGACAAATGGCAGGGTCACTTTCGTCGCCGAGGTGTCGGAGAGCTTTTTTAATCCCGCCGCTTTGGCTTGCTCGAATGCCTTGTACACGGCGCCCGGCAACCAAGGATGACGCTGCGCAAGCTCGCGGCGGATGCCGACAACATGCATGATCGGAAAAAAGCCGGTACGTTTGAAATAATCCTTCGCCACCGCCGTCGGGTCCGCAAACAGCCAGCCGACATGCGGATGGCCTTTCTCGATCAGCGTCGGCGGCCGCGGCGCGACAAAGCCATCGATTTCACCGGCCTCGAGCAGCCCGGAAATGGTGGCGCCGTCGGGCGCGTTTTCCAGCCGCACGCCCGGCGGCAATTTGACCGTGATCTTTTCCGGCCGGCCAGCCTGTTCGATGCCGCCGCGGATCCAATGAATGTCCGAGCGCTTGACCCCATAGTCGTCCTCAAGAAAGGAGCGCGCCCAAACGTTGGCGGTCAGCTGATATTCCGGCACGCCGACTTTGCGGCCCTTGAGGTCTTGCGGCTTTTTGATCCGGTCGGTTCGCACATAGATCGAGGTGTGGCGAAAGGCGCGCGAGACAAAAGCAGGCACCGCGATATAGGGACAGTCGTTTTGGGCGGTCTTGACCGTGTAGCTCGACAGCGACAGTTCGCAGATGTCGAACTCGGCGGCGCGAAAGGCGCGAAAGAATATCTCCTCAGGGACGAGCGTCATGTAGACCGGATCGACGCCGTCGATCGCAACGCTGCCATCGATCAAGGCGCGCGTGCGATCATAGTCGCCGACTGCGACCGAGAGATTGAGCTTGGCCATTTTACTTCGTCCCCACCATTTGCGAGCGACCTGTCGTATCGTGATAGCCGCTCCACGCCGGCCATGCCAAGATGGCTGATGGCATGGTGTCTTCGCCTTTCCGTCCGATGTCGAACGCCGCTCGCGCAACCCTTTAGATGAAACCTATTCTGAGCCTTATCATATTGCTGTCCGGCACCGTAGTCGCACAGGCGCAAGCGACACGTGTTTACAGCGACGCTGGCAACATTGTCATTGAGCGCAATGGCAGCAGCGCCAAGCTCACCACGTCTGAGATGGATCTCGATCCAGTGCTTTCGCCAAACGGCGCCTCTGTCGTCTATACGCGGCAAGGCCGCGGCCGCAGTCCGCGTACTTATGAATTCAACCAAACCTGCCCCACTGAGCCGCGACCCGACCAGTTACGGCGTATCAATGTGGATGGCGGCGGCGACCAGCTCCTGCTGATGGGCCGCAACGGCGAGCCCGCGCGCCAGCTCTGCGATTTCAGAAGCAAGCAATTCAGCGCCGACGGCCGCCGGCTTTATTTTCTCACGCCGGCCTGGGCTTCATCGAGCGCGCTGCACGTCTACGACATGCGCGCCGGCGAGGAGCATTTCCTGATGCCGGCCAAAGGCCTTTTGGTGCTGAGTTTCTGTCCCAACAAATACAAGGATCACCTGGTCGTGCTGTCACGCCGCAACTTCCTGTTGGGCGGCAGTTACGACTGGTATTGGCTGTACGATCCGAGCGGCAAGAAAGAGCTCGGCCCGCTCGGCCAATTCAATAATCCCGAGGACATGATCCGGCAGGCCCACGGCGTCTGGTGTGCAGACAAATCTTAGCGCAATCGCGCTTATTGCCCCGTGAACGGCTCCGTCGGCGCAATGTCGGTCAGTTTGAACTGCACGCGGTCCTCGCCCTGCCAGCGGTCGAGTGCAAAGCAACCGGCGGCGTGAACCCGCCGGCCGCGATTGTTACGCAGCGCAATGCCGAGCTTCTGGCCGACGGCGCGGAACGCGATCGCGTTCACCGCGGCGCCGTCGCCGGCTTTGAGCCGCACCCGCATATGCGCCTGACCGACTTCTTCGGCGTAAGCCACCGTGTGCGCCGGAAGCGCGATGATCGGCTCCGGATTGCCGGAGCCGAATGGCCCGGCGCGAGCGAGCATGGCCAGGAGATCGCCGTCTGCTGCCGCCGCACTTATCGCACCGTCGATTAAAAGCCCACTGGCGCGGCGCGCCTTCTCGACATCGGCGGCAAGCGCCGCTTCGAGAAAAGCACGGAACTCGGCGAGGGCATTCTTGCGCAGCGTCACACCCGCCGCCATGGCGTGCCCGCCACCTTTGATAAGCAGCCCCTCGGCCACCGCGCGACGGACCGCGCGCCCGATATCGACACCGGGAATGGAGCGACCGGACCCGGTCCCGTCCCCGCCAGGTTCGAGCGCAATGGCAAAAGCGGGACGGCCAAACTTCTCCTTTAAGCGCGCGGCGACAAGCCCAACGATTCCAGGGTGCCAGCCTTCCGCAGCGGAGACGACGACGGCGCCGTTGTCCTCCAGCCCCAGCGCCGCATCCGCCTCGGCTTCGGCCTGGGCCAAGGTTTCCTGTTCGATGACTTGCCGCTCGCGGTTAAGCCGATCCAGTTCGGCGGCGATCTTGGCGGCCTCGATCGGATCGTTCTCGAGTAAAAGTCGCACGCCCAAATCGGCGCGGCCAATCCGGCCGCCGGCATTGATGCGCGGCCCGAGCAGGAAACCCAGATGCCAAGCCTCCGGCGGGCCGGCGAGCCGCGCCATATCCATCAGGCTGACATAGCCCGGCCGCTCGCGCTGGCGCAGCGCAATCAACCCCTTGGCGACGAAGGCACGATTGAGCCCGATGAGCGGCACCACGTCGGCAACCGTGCCGAGCGCGACGTCATCGAGAAAGGCAAGCAGATCGGGCTCCGGCCGTTCGGTTTGCCAAAAGCCACGCTCGCGCAACACGCGGTTGACGGCAACCACCGTCATAAAAGTCAGTCCGGCGGCAGCGAGATGGCCGAGCCCCGAAAGATCGTCGCGCCGGTTGGGATTGACGATCGCCAATGCCGGCGGCAGCTCCTCGTCGGCTTGATGATGATCGATGACCACGACATCGAGGCCCTGCGCTTTCGCCTCGGCGAGCGGGGCGATGCTGGTCGTGCCACAATCGACGCAGACGAGTAGCGTCGAGCCGCGCTCGGCCAGCGCCCGCACGGCTTCGATATTCGGTCCATAGCCCTCGAACAGCCTGTCGGGAATATGGATGATCGGCTCGATGCCGCAATGGCGTAGAAAACGGACCAGGAGCGCGGCCGAGGTTGCGCCGTCAACGTCATAATCGCCGAAAATCGCGACGGTCTCGCCGCGCGTCGCGGCATCGGCGATCCGCACCGCCGCTTCTTTCATGGCGGTGAGCACATGCGGATCGGGCATCGCGCGCTTGATCGTGGGATCAAGAAACATGTCCACTGCGTCGGTCTCGACGTTGCGGCCGGCGATGATGCGGGCGAGAAGTTCCGGCAGTGCATGGCGTTGTGCAATGGCAAGCGCCCGCGCGGCGCCGCGCTCGTCCAGCCGATCGCGCCAGGCGCGGCCGGTCGCCGAATTGTCGACGCCAAGAAATAAGCGTTTCTCGAGCATTGCGCCGTTCCAACGCCGCGGCGCAATGCGGCGCGGCGATTCGGAAACGACGCTATCTGATTCAGCGAATCGGGGTCAAAGCGCGTTGTTCCCAATCGCGACGCTCCCCCCGGCTAGGGTGGCGGTAATTTGAACTTATCCAGACGCCGGTGCTCGGCCGTGATCCAGCGGATGGTTCCACTGGTCGAGCGCATGACCACGGTGTCGGTTTCGATGACGTCTCGGCCAAACTGCACGCCGCGCAGCATGCGGCCGTCGGTAACGCCGGTCCCCGCGAATAGACACTCGCCTTTGACCATGTCCTCGATCTGGTATTTGCGGCGCGGATCCTTGATGCCCATTTTGGCGGCGCGCTCGCGCTTTTCCTCGGTATCGAGCACGAGCCTGGTCTGCATCTGACCGCCAATGCAGCGCAGCGCCGCTGCCGCCAACACGCCTTCGGGCGCCCCGCCTATTCCGAGATAAATATCGATGCCGGTTTTCTCCGGATCGGCCGTGTGGATGACACCGGCGACGTCACCGTCGCTGATCAGGCTGACCGCCGCGCCGGCTTTGCGCACCGCGCCGATCAGATCGGCATGGCGCGGCCGATCGAGGATCATAGCGGTGATCGCCTCGGGCTTGACGCCTTTAGCCTTGGCCAAATTGACGATGTTTTCGTCGGCCGGCGCGTCGAGATCGACAATGTTTTTCGGGTAACCCGGCCCGACCGCGATCTTGTCATATAGATGTCCGGTGCATGCAAAAGCGTGCCGTTTTGTGCCAAAGCGAGCGTGGCGATGGCGCCCGGCATATTCTTGGCGCAGAGCGTCGTGCCCTCCAGTGGATCGACCGCAATATCAACCTTCGGCCCGGATCCCGTGCCGACCTTCTCGCCGATGAATAGCATCGGCGCCTCATCCATCTCGCCCTCGCCGATCACAACCGTGCCGTCGATTGCAAGGCCGCTGAGTTCGCGGCGCATGGCATCGACGGCGGCCTGGTCGGATTTCTTTTCGGCGCCGCGCCCGCGCAGCCGGGCGGCGGCAACTGCGGCGCGCTCGGTCACACGCACGATCTCAAGCGACAAAGCCCGATCAAGGCGGGAATCCTGACCGATCGACTTTAAAGACATGAAGCGGCTCCGAATGCGAGAATCTTAAAGGCGCCGGTTGCCGCAGCATCACGCGCGTTCGATACGAATAACCTGCGGCCGGCCATAAACAACCCGATCCCGGCGCACGGCGGCAAGGGCCTTGTGGACGGCGTCTTCGCTGGTGGCATAAGTGATCAAGATCACCGGCACCGTTTCACCAGAGCGGCCCGGTTGTGCGGCGCCGCGCGAGCCGGCGTCGTGGCGTTGCACGATCGATTCCAGCGAAATCTTTTGCTGTGCGAGACGACGCGCTATAGTGGCCGCGGTGCCTGGTCGGTCGCGCGCCAGAAGCCGGATATAGTAGCCGCCTTCATGATGCTGCATCGGCGCCTTGCGGATCGCGGTCATGCGCGCCGCGGGCCGCCCGAATGGCGGTGTGCGAACGCCGCGCGCGATGTCGGCGAGGTCGGCGATGATCGCCGAAGCGGTCGCCTCGCCGCCGGCGCCAGGACCGACCAACGTGATCGGTGCGATGCCATCGGCGTCGATCGTTACCGCGTTGGTAACGCCCATCACTTGGGCGATCGCAGAATCCTTCGGCACCATCGTCGGGTGGACGCGCTGTTCGATCCCTTCGGCCGTTTTCACCGCCACGCCTAAGAGTTTGACGCGGTAGCCAAGCTCGGCCGCGGCATTGAGATCGGCAGGCGTAATCGACGCGATGCCCTCGCTATAAACCGCGCGTGGATCGATTTTCGTGCCGAACGCTAGGCTCGCCAGAATGGCAAGCTTTTGCGCGGTGTCGTGGCCTTCGATGTCGAAACTGGGATCGGCCTCTGCATAACCAAGCCGCTGCGCTTCTTTCAGGCATTCGGCAAAGCCGAGCCGGTCCTGCTCCATCCGCGTAAGGATGTAATTGCAGGTGCCGTTGAGAATGCCGTAGATGCGCGTGAACGTCGCGCCGTTGAGGCCCTCGCGCAACGTCTTGACGATGGGAATGCCGCCGGCAACGGACGCTTCGAAATTAAGCGCAACGCCGTGACGTTCCGCGAGCGCGGCCAGCCGTTGGCCATGCGCGGCAAGGAGCGCCTTGTTGGCGGTGACGACCGGTTTGCCGGCGGTGAGCGCTGCCTCGACGGCAAGCTTGGCGGCACCGCCAGCGCCACCGATGACCTCGACCAGCACATCGATTGTCGGATCGCGCGCCAGCGCCGCGGGATCGCTAATCCAACGAAGCTTGCCGGTATTGAAACTGCGTTTCTTGCTGCGCGATCGGGCGCTGATCGCGACGACTTCGATACTACGCCCGCAGCGGGCAATCAGCTTGTCGCGGCCGCGCTCCAATAATTGCAGCACGGCGCCGCCGACGGTGCCGAGTCCGGCAAGACCGACTTTCAGCGGTTGCGCCATGACGCGTCGCCCGGATTGGAATGGAAAAAGACGCGACTAACGCCGCGTCGCCAGCGGAACGACGTTGTGCAGCATTTCTGGCCCGGTTTCAAGAAAGCGCCGGATATTGCGGGCCGCCTGGCGAATGCGCTGCTCGTTCTCCACGAGTGCGATGCGGACGTGGCCTTCGCCGTGTTCGCCGAAGCCGGCGCCGGGCGATACCGCCACTCCGGCTTTCTCGACCAACAGCGTTGAGAATTCGACGCTGCCGAGCGGGCTAAACGGTTCGGGTATTGGCGCCCAAGCGAACATCGAGGCCGACGGTGCCGGCACTTGCCAGCCCGCCCGGCCAAACGAGTCCACCAGCGCGTCACGGCGGCGCCGGTATGTCGCGCGCATCTCGTGAATGCAATCGTCCGGACCATTGAGCGCAGCCGTCGCAGCGACTTGAACGGGCGTGAAGGCGCCATAGTCCAGATACGATTTCACCCGCCCGAGCGCCGCAATGATGCGTTCGTTGCCGACCGCAAAGCCGATCCGCCAGCCCGGCATCGAATAGGTCTTGGACATCGAGGTGAATTCAACGGCGACATCGATCGCACCTGGGACCTGAAGCAGCGAGGGCGGCGGAGTATTGTCGAAATAGACTTCGGCATAAGCGAGGTCCGACAATAGCAACAGCGAATGCTTTTTCGCGAAAACGACAAGCTCGCGATAGAAGTCGAGGGACGCGACACAGGCGGTCGGATTCGACGGGTAGCAAACGACCACCGCAATCGGCCGCGGAATTGAAAACAGGACCGCGCGCTCGAGCGCGTCGAAAAAGGCATCATTGGCTTCGACCGGGACCGAGCGGATCGCGCCGCCAGCCATTAGGAAGCCGAACACGTGAATCGGATAGGTTGGATTGGGAACGATAATGATATCGCCGGGCGCAGTGATCGCCTGCGCGACATTGGCGAAGCCTTCCTTCGAGCCGAGCGTGGTGATGACTTGCGTTTCCGAATTGAGCTTCACGCCGAAGCGGCGCGCATAGTAGGCGGCCTGGGCACGGCGCAGGCCCGGTATTCCGCGTGACGCCGAATAGCGGTCGGTGCGCGGCTTGCCGACGGTCTCTTTTAGTTTTTCGACTACATGCGCCGGCGTCGGCAAGTCGGGATTGCCCATGCCGAGGTCGATGATGTCGGCACCACCATTGCGGGCCACCGCCTTGGCGCGATTGACCTGCTCAAAAACGTAAGGCGGTAGCCGGCGGATACGATAAAAATCTTCCATGAACGTTTCCACGCACGTCGTCTGGGGCGAAGCCCTCTCACTACACTATGTACAGACCATTATCACTTGGTTTCATGTCACCTGGTTTCACGTCATTTGGTTTCGGCGCCGATATCCTGCGCATTCTCGGAATCGGGGGGCCAGCGCGAGGCGGCATTGCCCGGCGACAAGGCAACCGGCTGTTTCTTCGCCGCGACGGCCGTCGCTGAACTCGTCGCTGGCCGCGCCGAATTCTGCTTTTGGCCGCTTTGCGCTTCCACGCTTAGGCGATCGCGCGCACTGATTAGATCTTCGGTCGCCTGCTG
>DASZCJ010000220.1:0-13263 GCA_035943155.1 Xanthobacteraceae bacterium
GCCAATCCTGGCGCGCGTAAACGGCGGCAAAAGCCGCGTCGTTTTTGATCACCGAGGCCCACGGGCCGCCGCGCGGATCGGCGCTGAAGGGCTTGCCTTGCGCGCGCACGAGTGTGACCACGCGATCGAGCCCGTTCTCTCGCGCGAAAGCGATATGCTCGGCGAAGCGCTGATGGCTCGATATGCGGTATTTGGCGCCGCCGACGGGCCAGTACAGGATCATACTCGCCACCGTTTCGGGATGGGCGACCGCGAACGCAACAACCGGTGCGCAGCCCATGCAGCCGCCCATGAGATGCGCGCGCGCAATGTGCAAATGCTCGAGCAGCCCTTTGCCTTGCGCGACGTAATGCCCCCAGGTGATCGGCTCGACCCGCCCGTCCGATTGGCCGCATTCGCGCCGGTCGAACAGGATGCAGGTGAAATGCGCCGGCAGATGATCGAGCAGTTTTATCTTCTGGTAGATGCCAAGTGTCGACCAGGCCTCGGCCACCGCATTAAAGCCGCCCGGCGCGTACATCAGCAGCGGCGGGCCCGAGCCGATCACTTCATAACGCGTCGCGATGCCGTCGATGTCGACCGTCGGCATGATTATCCCTTGATCTGGCGGCCGGCACGGGCGTCGGCAATCAAAGCCGTGAACGCCGTAAGCGCCGCTTTGGCGGTGTTGGTATAGGTTTGCGCCGTTGCCTCGAGCCACTTCTCGCCATAGCCGATGGCGGTATGTGCGAGCCGCACGCGGCCGTCCAGCCATGGCCCGCCGCCGAAGCCGCCGATCACCGGGATTTTCACTGCCGCAGCCACCGCGGCGCCGACGATTGGACCGGAATTGGTGAAATCGAGGAGCGCGGCGCCCGCCGCCTCGAGCAACTTGGCCTCCGCGATCAGCTTGGCCGATGCTTCGGCGCCGGCTTGCGCCGCCGACGAATCCTGCGCGCTATAGGGAATGCCATATTTGCTCGCGCTCTGCGGCGTCAGTCCGAATTGCGCGAACACCGGAATGCCGGCGTCAACGAGCGCGCGCACGACTTCAGGAAATTCCGCGGCGGCGTCGACTTTGACCATATCGGCGCCGCCTTCGCCAATAAGGCGGCGCGCCGCGGCGAGCGCGGCAGCTGTGCCGTTTTGCACCGGCCCATAGGGCATGTCGCAGCTGACCAGCGCGCGTTCGGTGCCGCGCCGCACCGCCTTGCAGCAGATCAGCATCTCGTCGAGCGTGACGTCGAGCACTTCGGATCGGCCCCACAGATTGACGCCGACGGAGTCGCCGACCGAGATGAAGTCAAATCCGGCGCGGTCGGCGATACGCGCGATTTGATAATCCCAGGCGACGAGCCCGACGCTTTTCCTGCCTTCCCGCTTCATGCGCTGGAGCTGGGAAATGGTGACTTTGCCGTCCATCGAGTCCTCGAGTGTGGTGGATTTGAAGTTCCTACGATTAAAGCGGCTGGCTCGGATAGGAACTTCAAATCCAAAAACCACACCAGAATCATAAATTTGCCAGTGTCCCTTTTGATTCCGGAGTTCGCATCGGAGGCGCCGCAAACACTTGCGAACTTCGGAATCGGGACACTAGGAAGGCCCGGGTTTAGCACGCCGGCCAAGCTGGAATAGAGAATGCGATGGGTAATGAGACAGGACGGAGGCGGAGGCGGAGGCGTCGAGTGCCGGTTATCGCGTCAGCGGCGCGGCCGCAGGGGCCGCTTTTGGCTCGGCGAGGCCGGTGGTCTTGCCGGACGCCGGCTTGCGCTGCGCCGGCTTGGTCGCGGCTTTATTACCGGCTTTCTTGCCTTCTTTGTTACTCTCTTTCTTGCTCTCTTTATTCCCGTCTTGCTTGGCTTCCGCCGTTTTGCTGCCGGCGGCCGTATGATGTTTCCCTTTTTTCGGGGCGCCTTCATAGCCAGGCAGAGCGGCCAGCGCGGCGATCTGCTCAGCGCTGCGCGTTGGCCCGGTATAGACCACGACAGGGGTGACTGGGCCGGGTTCGCTCAGCAAATTCTTCGGCGGCCCGCGCAGCGCGGACAACAGCCCGGACGGCTGTGGATTTGTGTCCGCCGCCGCGTTGTCGCTGTTGTCGCCGGCATCGGGATCGCTGTCCTCCATGGCCTGCTCAAGGGCGTGGCGTTTGCGGTGCGGCCCGCACATGTCGTCCTTTAGGTCAGGCGGCGCGGCCGCGATCGGAACCAGCGAATTGACATTGCCGAATGCTGGCAACAGCCAAGCGAATGGACTTCGCGCGAAGCCACTCTCCAGCAGTTCCGCCGCCTTTTGCGCGCGGGCGGCCGAAGTCGGCGCGCCGAGCACCACGGCGATCAGCTGCCGGTTGTTGCGTGAGGCGGTCGCCACGAGATTGAAGCCCGACGAACAGATGAAGCCGGTCTTCATGCCGTCGGCACCGGCATAACGCCCAAGCAGCGGATTGTAGTTCCGCACAATGCGCCTGCCGTATTTGATTGCCGGAATCTGCCAATAGGAACTGTACTGAGGGAATTCTTTTATAAGCGCGCGGGCGAGAATAGCGAGATCGCGGGCAGAGACGATCTGCGCGTCATCCGGCAGGCCGTTGGGGTTGACGAAGTTTGATTCCGTCATGCCGAGACGATGCGCGGTTTCGGTCATCTGTTGACCGAAAGCCTCGACCGAGCCGCCAATGCCTTCGGCGAGCACCACCGCCATATCGTTCGCCGACTTCACCATCATCGTCTTGATGGCGTTGTCGACGGTCACCTGCGCGCCGACCGGAAAGCCCATCTTGGTCGGTCCCTGCGAATTCGCGTTCGGTGAAACGGTGAACAACGTATCCGGCGTGATGCGCTGATCGCGCATCGCGCTTAACGCCATATAGAGCGTCATCAGCTTGGTCGTGGAAGCGGGATACCACGGGTAGGTCGCGTTCTCGGACCGCAACACTTTCCCACTATCGGCGTCAACCAGAATGAGCGCCATCGCCCGCGCCGGCGCGATGGCAAGCACAACGGCGATTGCAGCCGTGCTTAATGCCAGGCCGCCTAACAAAAAGCCGCGCAGCCAGCCTCGAAAAAACTTCGTATAGTGCACGCGCTGCGGTCCATTCGCTTGATCGGGCCGGGGCGGCCGTGATCGGTTCACATTAGCTTCACGAAGCGTGGATGGATCATTATGTAACCCAAGCCGCCGCCAAGGCAAAGCCGAATGGCGGCATTGTTAAGGCCGGTTCCGATGCTGGTGCCGGACAGTGGCGGTTCTAAGCCAACGAAAAGGGCCCCGGATAAAGAGCCAAGGTTAAAGAGACAAGGAAAAGCGACTAAAATTCGACAGTGGAGAGAACATGACCGCCTGCATCGTGGGATGGGCGCATAGCCCGTTCGGCAAACTTAACGGCGAGACTGTCGAGAGCCTTATCGCGCGGGTCGCCGGCGATGCGCTCGCCGACGCCGCAATTTCCGCCAAGGACGTCGACGAGATCGTGCTCGGCCATTTCAACGCCGGTTTTTCCGCGCAGGACTTTACCGCTTCATTGGTGCTGCAGGCTTCACCCGATTTGCGCTTCAAGCGCGCCACCCGCGTCGAGAATGCCTGCGCTACCGGTTCTGCCGCCGTGCATCAGGGGCTTAAAGCGATTGCCGCCCGCGCCGCCCGCATCGTGCTCGTGGTCGGCGTCGAGCAAATGACCACGACGCCGCCCGCCGAGATCGGACGCAATCTGCTCAAGGCATCCTATGTGCGGGAAGAAGCGGATATCGACGGCGGCTTCGCCGGCATCTTCGGCAAGATCGCCGCACTATATTTCCAGCGTTGGGGCGATCAATCGGATGCGCTCGCCCGCATCGCCGCCAAGAACCACAAAAACGGCGTTGGCAATCCTTACGCGCAACTCCGCAAGGATCTCGGCTACGATTTCTGCCGTGCCGAAAGCGAGAAAAATCCGCTCGTTGCCGGACCGCTCAAGCGCACCGATTGCTCGCTCGTTTCCGACGGCGCCGCCGCGCTGGTGCTTGCCGATGTCGAAACCGCGCTGAAGCTCGACAAAGCCGTCGTGTTCCGCGGCGCGCAGCACGTGCAGGATTTCCTGCCGATGTCGCGCCGCGATGTGCTGAAATTCGAAGGCTGCAGCGTGGCTTGGCAACGCGCTTTGGCAGAGGCCGGCATCGCGCTCAAGGATCTGTCGTTCGCCGAGGTGCACGACTGCTTCACCATTGCCGAGCTGATCGAATACGAAGCCATGGGTTTGGCAGCGGAAGGGCAGGGGGCGCGCGTCATTGCCGACGGCATCGTGAACAAAGACGGCGCGCTGCCGATCAATCCATCCGGCGGGCTAAAAGCCAAGGGCCATCCGATCGGCGCTACCGGCGTATCGATGCACGCGCTCGCCTCCATGCAGCTCACCGGCACTGCCGGCGACATGCAGGTCAAAAACGCCAAGTTCGGCGGCATTTTCAATATGGGCGGCACCGCGGTCGCCAATTACGTCAGCATTCTCGAACGACTGCGCTGACGCACGCGCAAATTGCTCACATGACGCGCCGGCCTCGGTCGCAGCTCTTAGCAGCTCTCGCGATGCGCATTTCATCCCCTCCCCCCGCGAAGCGGCGGGGAGGGTCGGCGAATATCGCGACCGCGATATGAGCCGGGGTGGGGTATTTAACAAAGCCCCCCACCTCTAACCCCTCCCCACCACGCGCTGCGCGCGTGGGCGGGAGGGGATAAAGAAACCCATCATCGCGGCTAGTGCTTCGCTTCACCGGCAATGACGAAAAGAAAACTGTCCAACCCTACTCAGCCGCCGTCACGAATTGCGCCTGCACCAGTTCGGCAAAGAAGCCGCTGCGGCGTTGCAACTCGTCAAACGTGCCACTCTCGGCGATGCTGCCGTTGCGGAAAACCAGAATCCGGCTGGCGTTGCGGATCGTGGCGAGCCGATGCGCAATCACAAATGTGGTGCGGCCCGCCATCACTTCATCGAGTGCGAGGCTCACGCGCTTTTCGGTTAGCGGATCGAGCGCGCTTGTCGCCTCGTCGAGAATGAGGATCGGCGGATCCTTGAGCAGCGCGCGCGCGATAGCGAGCCGCTGACGCTCGCCGCCGGAAAGGAGCCGCCCGCGCTCGCCGATGCGCGCTTGCAAGCCTTCCGCATTGGCATCGATGAACTGTAGCGCCTGCGCTCGCGCCGCGGCCTCACGCAATTCCTGCTCGCTGGCGTCCGGCTTGCCGACGCGCAAGTTCTCGGCGATCGACCGGTTGAATAGCAGCGTCTCCTGGAACACGACGCCGATATTGCGCCGTAGTCCGCTAAGCTTAAGGTCGCGAATATCCCGGCCATCGATCGAGATCGCGCCCGACTGCGGATCGAAGGCGCGATGCAACAGCGCGAGCGCGGTGGATTTGCCGCTGCCGGTCGGACCGACCAATGCGATGCGCTCCCCCGGCGATGCGGCGAAGCTCAAATGCGCAACCGCGGTGCGCCTGCCGTCATAGGAAAACGACACATCTTTGAACTCGACTGCGCCGCGCACACGGGCCGGGTCGATGGCGCCGGGACGGTCGCGCACGGCGGGCACGGTGTCCAATACACCGAAGAAGTCGGCGAGTTTGGGCGCGTCGAGGAACAGGCGATTGGAGAAGCTGACCGCCTGTTCGAGCCGCGCGATCAGCAGCGCGGCGATGCTCATGAAACTGACGATCTGGCCGACCGAAGCGAGGCCGACGAGCTTCAGATACGCTCCGACGAGCAAGATCATTAACAGCGTGAGCGTCGTGCCGGCGCGCGTCAGCACTGCCGCAACCGCCCACCAGGACAGAACCGGCATCTGCGCCCGCAGCAGCGAATCCACCGCGCTCTTAAGGCTGGAAACCTCGAGTTCAACGCGCGCATAGCTCTGCACCAGCGCCACATTGCCGAGCGCGTCGGCGGCGGTTTCGGCGACATCGGAGTAGTGGCGCTCGACCGCGGTCTGCATGGCGAAGGCGTTGTGCATGACCACCATCGTGAGCGCGACGAAGGCGAAGCACAGCACGATCAGCGGCAGCGCGAGTCGCCAGTTGAGCGCTAGCGAGGCTGGCAGCAGCAAAGCGATGAACACGAAGGCGGCGAAATGCTCGCGGAAGAACGAGACCCAGAGCCACCACAACGTGTCGGTGCCGCTGAGCATCACCTTGATCTGCCGGCCGGAATGCGCCCCGGAATGGTAAGCGAGCGGCAGCTGCAGCACGTGCTCGAAATAATCCGCCAAGACCATATTGCGCCGACGATGGGCGAGCCGGTCGGCGAACCAGGCAACGAGCGTGCTGGCGGCAATGATGAAGAGGCCGAACCCCACCCAGGCGCCAATCAACGGCGCCAGCATCCGTGCGGCGGGCGCGAAGCCAGACGGCAGCGCGCCCGAGAGCGCGTCGACGATGCGCCCCAGCAGTACCGGTTCGATGAACTGTGCGCCGGCCAGCGCGATATTCGCCAGCGCCAGCGCGATCGCGAGCTTCGCATCGGACCGTAGTAAGCCCAGGACGCGCAGATAGATGCCGATGAACGCCATGTGGAATTCTAAAGCATGATCCCGAAGAGTGGTAACTGGTTTCCCGCCTGCGCGAAGCCCAGGCACCGCTTTGTCGTTTCGTTCGATGCTTCGGCGGGCGAAGGCAGGTCGGAAAAGATCATGCTCGGCAAAAAGCTGGAGAGCGGGTGACCACGAGATCTCATCCCGCTCTAAGCAACGCCGCCCGAAAACATAGTCCCCGCGTCCGGGGCTTGACGGGCGTCGTTTTGCGCTGTATTTAACCGAATAGTTATCTAACCGATTAGTTATTTAACCGGATGGTCAAATTGTCGCTCGATTCCGCCTTTGCCGCCCTGTCCGATCCCACCAGACGCGCCATTCTGGCGCGGCTCGCGCTCGGCGAAACGTCGGTTACCGAGCTGGCCAAGCCGTTTGCGATGAGCCTGCCGGCAGTTTCCAAACATCTGAAGGTACTGGAGCGTGCCGGCCTGATTGCGCGCGGCCACAAAGCGCAATGGCGGCCGTGCCGCATCGAGCCGCGGGCGCTTAAAGACATCGACGATTGGCTCGCGCACTACCGGCGCTTTTTCGACGAGAGTTTCGATCGGTTGGACGCTTATCTGCAAAAGCTGCAAGCCCAAGATCGCATCAAAGAGCGCATCAAAGAGCGCACTAAAGAACGCAACAATCGAGGACCGAAGAGAAAGGACAGAAAAGATGCCCGCAACAAGCAGCCTCGATCTTGACCGCGACCCGCGTTCAATCGTCGGCACGCGCGAATTCGATGCGCCGCGCACGCTGGTCTTTTCCGCCTGGACCGACGCCAAGCACCTCGCGCATTGGTGGGGACCGAACGGTTTTACCACCACCACTTACAGTTTCGATTTTCGCCCCGGGGGAACTTGGCGATTTGTGATGCATAGCCCCGATGGCCGTGACTATCAGAACCTCGTCACCTTCGAAGAGATCGTGCCGCCCGAGCGCATCGTTTACCGCCACGGCGGCGCCGACGACGTCGAGCCGGTGCAGTTCCGGCAGACGGTCATTTTCGAGGATCTCGGCGGCCGCACGCGCTTAATTTGGCGCGGCGACTTCCCATCGGCCGCGGAGCGCGTTCGCGTCATCAAGGACTATGGCGCCGACAAAGGCTTGGCACAGACGATGGCGCGGCTCGCCGATTACGTGGCGGCACAAGTTTAGTTCCAGACGATTTTTTGCGTGCGGTTTGTCGGAATAGGGCATGGCCGTTCGTCCTAGGAACAATACAGGAGAGGGGCCATGCTGGAACTGCTGCTTTACTGTTATGTGACAGCAAATCTGAAATATCCCGGCCATTTTGCCGCCGTCACGGCCGTCATCGCCACGGTGAAGGCACAATGCGACCGCTTATTCGCGCCGGTCGCGCCGATCATATACGGCCGCAACCAACTGGCGCCGCTGTTTGCGGGCTGGACGGAGCAGGAGCTGGCGAGATTGTTGACGCGGCTCGAGGCTTACGTCGTGTCAATGACCTAGCGGGTGCAGTGGCGCCGCGGAGAAAATTTTTAACCGGCGCATTCTTCATGCGCTTACGCTGCAAAAGAAAGGAGCCAAATCATGCAGGTGCAACCTTATCTGTTCTTCGACGGCCGCTGCGACGAAGCGCTGGAATTTTACAAGAAGGCGATCGGCGCCGACGTGAAAATGGTGATGCGCTGGAAGGACAGCCCGGACAAAAGCATGTGCACGCCAGGCAACGCCGACAAGGTGATGCACGCTCAGTTCCAGGTCGGCGAGACGACCATCATGACGTCCGACGGCCGCAATAGCGGTCAACCGAAATTCGACGGCTTCGCGCTATCGATTGCGGCGAAAGATGAGGCGCACGCCGACAAGATGTTCGCAGCGCTTGGCGATGGCGGCCAAGTCACAATGCCGCTCGGCAAGACGTTCTTCTCGCCGCGCTTCGGCATGCTCGCCGACAAATTCGGCGTGCACTGGATGATTCTCGTTCCGCAACACTAAGAGCATGATCCCGAAAAGTTTCCCGCCTGCGCGAAGCCCAGGCACTGCTTTGTCGTTTCGTTCGATGCTTCGGCGGGCGAGGGCAGGTCGGAAAAGATCATGCTCAAACAAAAAAGCTAGAGCGAAATAACGATTCAACGAAATCTCGTTGCGCTCTAAACACGCGGCCAACAGGTAACTACGGGGGATTTTGATGCTTGCCGAAACCAAAAGCACCGATTTCGTGATCACGCGCCTATTCGACGCGCCGCGCGAGGTGCTGTGGAAGTGCTTCACCGAGCCGGAAAGAATGAAAGAGTGGTTTGGTCCGAAAGGCTCGGTCGTTGTGGCGTCGAAAATGGATCTGCGAGTCGCCGGCACCTATCATGGTGCGATGCGCGCCGGCGACGGCCCCGTAATGTGGGCGAAATTCGTCTATCGCGAGATCGTCGCGCCGGCACGCCTCGTCTGGGTGCATTCGTTTTCCGATGAAGCGGGTGGCCTCACCCGCCATCCAATGGCGCCGACCTGGCCGCTGCAAATGCTGACGACGGTCACCTTCGAAGACGCGCCGGGCGGCAAAACCAAGCTCACGCTGTGCTGGTCGCCGCTCGATGCCTCGGCGGAAGAACAGGCAACTTTCGACGCGGCGCACGACGGCATGCGTGGCGGCTGGACTGGCTCGTTCGAGCGGTTGGAGGCCTATCTCGCCAGTCCCAGCGCGGGATGAAAATCTCCATCCCGCTCTCGTTTTGGCGGAGTAACTTGAGGAGGTAATGATGGCTGTTGCAGAGCAGGCGACACTCGCTGAACGCGAAATTACCATCACGCGCGTGTTCGACGCGCCGCGCGCGGCGGTCTTCCGGGCGTGGACGGACGCCGGTCAACTCGCGCAATGGTGGGGACCCAAGGGATTCACCAATCCGGTTTGCGAGATCGATGTTCGCGTCGGCGGCGCGATCCGCATTCATATGCGCAGTCCCGACGGCAACATCTATCCGATGAAGGGCGAGTTTCGTGAAATCGTGCCGCCGGAGCGGCTCGTCTTTACCAACATCGCTGTCGATGCGGCGGATCATCCTATTATCGAGGGGCTCACCACGGTCACCTTTGCCGAGAAAGGGGGCAAGAAAGGTAGCCAGACGACAATGACGTTGCACACGCGCGGCCGCGCCGTGGTCGATTATGCCGTCGGCTACCTCAACGGCATGGAAGCCGGTTGGATGGGAAGCATCGACAAGCTCGAGACGCTGCTCACCCTCGGCGGCTAAATCTCCCCGCTTCGCCGCAGACGGGATAGAATGCCGGCATGAATGGAGTGACGGCTGCGCTGCCGCCGTTCCAGGCGCCATACGCTCAAGCTGACGAGGAACTGGCGGCGAGATTTCTAGCGGATGCGGCGCGCGAGCCCGCCGCTGAACGCCGGGTCGATGCGCGCGCGCGGCGCTTAATTGAGGCGATCCGCGCCAAGATCGGCGGCTTGGGTGGTGTCGAGGATTTTCTGCACGCCTTCTCGCTCTCGACCAAGGAAGGGCTGGCGCTCATGGTGCTGGCCGAAGCGCTCCTGCGCGTGCCCGACGCGGCGACCGCGGATCGGCTGATCGAAGACAAGCTCGCCGGCGGCCGCTGGCTCGACGGCGACGTTAAATCAACGGCGCTCTTGGTCTCGGCCTCGGCCTGGACGCTCGGCATAGCGGCGCGCGTCATTCATCCGGGCGAAATGCCGGAAACGATCCTGGATAACGTCGTGCGCCGGATCGGACTGCCGGCGATGCGCGCGGCGACGCGCCAGGCGATGCACCTCTTGGCTTCGCACTTCGTGATGGGGCGAACGATCGAGGAGGCGCTGGCACGCGCCGAAGCGCATCCGCGCTTTAGCTATTCATTCGACATGCTCGGCGAAGGCGCGCGCACCGGCGCCGATGCGGAGATTTATTTCGCGGCTTATGCCGGCGCGATTTCTGCCATCGGCGCGGATAGCGGCAACAAAAATCCGCGCGTCCAGCCGGGGATTTCCGTCAAGCTTTCGGCGCTGCATCCACGCTACGAGGCGATCTCTCGCGAACGCCTGCACGAGGAATTGACGCCGCGGCTCATCGAGCTCGCGGAGCTCGCCAAGGCGCATGATTTGCAATTCACGGTCGACGCCGAAGAGGCCGACCGGCTGGAATTGTCGCTTGAGCTGATCGCCGCCGTGCTGCGCGATGGTGCGCTCGGCGGCTGGGACGGCTTCGGCCTCGCGTTGCAGGCCTATCAAAAGCGCGCGCTGGCCGTGATCGATTGGGTCGAGGACGTGGCCGCAGCAACAAACCGCAAGCTGACCGTGCGGCTGGTCAAGGGCGCCTATTGGGATAGCGAAATCAAACGCGCTCAGGAGCGGGGCTTGGCGGATTATCCGGTCTTCACCCGCAAGGCGATGACGGACCTTTGCTACATGGCCTGTGTGAAGCGGCTACTGGCGGCGCGCAACCGGCTATTTCCGCAATTCGCCACGCATAACGCCTTGACCGTTGCCGGCGTCATCGAGGATGCCGGCGGCATCGACGGCTTTGAATTCCAACACCTCTATGGCATGGGCGAGGTGCTGTACGCGGCGCTATTGGCCGAATTTCCCGAAGCTGCCTGCCGCGTCTATGCGCCGGTCGGCGGCCATCGCGATCTCCTGGCCTATTTGGTGCGGCGGCTTCTGGAGAATGGCGCAAATTCGTCGTTCGTTTCGGCCGCCGCCGATCCGAGCGTGCCGGTGGCCGATATTCTACGGCGGCCGCAGAGTTGGATCGGTGACGCCATGCAAGCGCGCAATCGAAAGATTCCGCTGCCGCAAAACATCTTTCAGCCGGAGCGGCGCGCCGCCGCCGGCATCGAATTCGGCGATCGCGCCAGCCTCGACGCGCTGCTCGGCGAGATTCGCGGAGCCACGACGGCGAGCGCGCAAGCCGCGCCGCTGATCAATGGCGTGGCGCTGCCCGGCATCGAACGGCACTTGCATTCGCCGATTGACGGCAGTGCGATCGGCCTTGTTCGCGAAGCCGACGATGCGATCGGCCGCGCCGCCATCGCTGCGGCTTCCGATGGCTTCGCCGCCTGGGCGGCAAGGCCGCTCGAACAGCGCACCGCGGTTCTCGATCGCGCCGCCGACCGGCTCGAACGCAATCGCGGCCGCTTGCTGGCCTTGCTGCAGAACGAAGCCGGCAAGACTTTGGACGATGCCGTCGCCGAATTGCGCGAGGCGGTCGATTACTGCCGCTATTATGCCGCGCAAGCGCGCACGGCGCTCGCCGCGCAAGCGATGTCCGGGCCGACCGGCGAAGCCAACCAATTGCGCTACCGCGGCCGCGGCGTGTTCGTCTGCATCTCGCCGTGGAATTTTCCGCTCGCCATCTTTGTCGGCCAGATCGCGGCGGCACTCGCTGCCGGCAATACGGTGGTCGCGAAACCGGCCGAGCAGACCCCGCTTATTGCCGCACTTGCCGTTTCGCTCTTCCATGAAGCCGGCGTGCCAAAAAGCGCGCTGCATCTCATCCCCGGCGATGGCGCGATCGGCGCGCGCCTCGTCGCGCATCCGCTCCTCGCCGGCGTGGCGTTCACCGGCTCGACCGAAACCGGCCGCGCCATCAATCGCGCGCTCGCCGAGAAACAAGGCCCGATCGTGCCGCTCATCGCCGAAACCGGCGGCATCAACGCCATGATCGTCGACGCGACGGCTCTACCTGAGCAGGTCTGCGATGACGTGCTGGCCTCGTCGGTCCGCTCCGCCGGGCAGCGCTGTTCGGCGCTTCGCCTACTTTGCCTGCAGGAGGATATCGCCGAGCCAATGCTTGAGTTGCTGGCCGGCGCCATGCGCGAACTGAAGGTCGGCGATCCGCGGCGCATTGGCACGCATGTCGGCCCGGTGATCGATGCGCAAGCCAAGGCGAACCTCGACGATTGGCTTGCCAAACAGGAGCGCGCGGATCGCGTGAAATTTCGCTGGGATTGGCACGGCAGTCTACCCGCCGATGGGACCTATGTCGCGCCGGCCATCGTCGAACTCGACCGCGTCGCCGAGCTTGATCGCGAAGTCTTCGGCCCGGTGCTGCATGTCGTGCGCTGGCAGCCAGAGCGGCTCGACCCGCTGTTGGACGATATCGCCGGCAACGGCACCGCGCTGACGCTGGGCGTCCAATCGCGCATCGATCTTCGCATCGAGCGCATTGCCGGCCGGCTCCCGCACGGCAATATTTATGTTAATCGTAATATGATCGGCGCGGTCGTCGGCGTGCAGCCGTTCGGCGGCACGGGACTTTCAGGAACCGGACCCAAAGCCGGCGGACCTGATTATTTGCGGCGATTTGCGGCCGAACAGGTCGTAACCGTTAACACGACCGCGGCCGGCGGCAATGCCGGGCTGTTAGCCCTGGAAGATTGACCCCCGGTAGAGCCCGGTTTTTAGCTCCTTTTGACCTCCCGAAGCCAGAAACTTGAGGCGGTGGCAGGAATTAACACAATTGCCACACGATCAGGGTATTCTGATGAGCTATGACTGATTCGATTTCACGCCTTTATCAGGCCGCCTATGCCTGCCGTAACGACGATCCGTCCACCTCGCGGACGGCGCGGCTGTTGCGCTCGAGCCGCAGCAAGATGGCGAAGAAGCTTGCCGAGGAGGCCGTCGAGGTGGTGATCGACACCATGCACGGCGATCGCGAGGCCGTCGTCAAGGAAAGCGCCGACCTTATCTATAATCTCGTGGTTCTGTGGATCGCCTCCGGCATCAAACCGGAAGATGTCTGGAAAGAGATGGACCGGCGCGAGCGGCTCCTTGGCATCG
>DASZCJ010000221.1:0-2522 GCA_035943155.1 Xanthobacteraceae bacterium
GGTAACGACGGCGCGAATGCCCATCGCGCGCGCGAATTGCAATCCGAAAATTGACACGCCGCCGGTGCCTTGCAGCAGGACCGTGTCGCCGGCTTTCAGCTTGGCGTGCTCCATCATCGCATGCCAGACCGTCACCGCGGCGCAGGGCAGCGTTGCGCCCTCCTCCAGCGACAGATGCGGTGGAATTTTCACAGTGCCCTCTTCCTCGAGCACCGTGTATTCCGCAAGCATACCGTCGATGCCGCCACCCAGCGCGCTCTTGTGCACGTCCGCTGCCGGCGCGCCGCCACTCCAGCGCTGAAAGAAGTTGCCGGCGACGCGATCGCCGACCTTCACCCGCGTGACGCCCGGACCGATTTCGATCACTTCGCCGGCGCCGTCCGACAGCGGAATAAGATTTTCACGCACTGCCATGCGATAACTGCCGCGTACGATGGCGAGATCGCGAAAATTGAGCGAGCAGGCTCTCACCTTCACGAGTACCTGGCGATGGTGTGGCTTTGGATCTGGGCGTTCGACCTGTACCAGCGCCTCAATGCCGGCACCACCTTTGGGCAACTGATAGGCGCGCATGATTTTTTTCTCGTTCGGCGGCTTGTTGCGGCAAGATGCAGTCTTTTGAGCTAGCGTTTCGGCTCGTTCAAAATATTCTTTCGCGGCCGCGGCTGACCCGGCAGACGTTGCGGACGGTTGAGCGGCTGCCGCCCGGCCGGCCCAGGACGCAAGTTCTGGCCGCCGCCCGGACGTTGATTGTTCGGGCCTTGCCGGCCGGGTCCGCGCAATCCAGGTCCGCGCGATCCACCGCGCAAGCGTTGCCGCTGGATAATCATCTGGCGTCCGATATTGTGTGAACGGTTGAGCCGCTGCAAGGCGCCGCGATCGCGCGCGGCTTCTTGCGGCGGAATTTGATACGGCACGGCGGCAATTCGGCCCCCTGCGCCGGCATGCAGCCTAAACGCGCTTGCGCCTTGCGTAAGCGCGCCAAGCCGCCCGCCCTGCCGATCGAAAAGCTCGATGCGGCGACATGTCCATCGGCGGCGTCGGGATAGCTTCACGGTCGGCGCGGCGCCGCCACCAGCCGCCGGCACTTCGACAATGCCGGTTGTGCCGCGAATACCGAGTGTCGCCGCGGGCGTTGCGACCTTCATGTCACCGCTCTTGGCGACAAGGCTGGCGACGAAAGCGGCCGTACCGCTTGCCACGTTAAACAAGGCATTGTTGCCGCTGCCACCCTGCTGGTAAACGAAAGCGTCGATCACGATGCGCGTATTGGCGGAGAGGCTGAACGTCGTCTCATCATCAAAGCTGATGCCTAGCGAAGAATTGACCTCGGTCTGCAGGGTGTCTTTCACGTAAATCACACCGGCAATCTTCAACGCCACGTGGCCGGCATTGCCGCGCGTCACCGTTACATTGCCCGTGATGCTCGCAACTTGGCCGATGGAATTATCCGCCGCTGCTGACGAAGCGGCCTGATTTGACGCCCCCGGCGTTTGCCCACGTGCTCCAAGCGGCCACAGCGTCGGCAAAGCTGCCGCACCGCCACCGAGCCATGCGATGAACTCCCGCCGCTTCATAGCCCCCGTCCCTACGCCGCGCGCATCGTAACGGCCCCGCGCAGCATCGCAATGCCGGGGATGAGATTACTGCAATAGCGCGGCAAGCTCTCGCGCACCCGACTTTTTTATCTCTTCGTCCATTCGCGAGTCGGTCGCAGCGATCAGCTTTGCGACAACATTGTTGCGTTGAGCTACCGGATTGTCGCCATAGCCGCTCGCGCGAAAGAAATTCGCTGTAGGCACCTGATCGCGCCACGACAACGGCATGGTCACCATGTCGAAGCCGTTGCCGTCTCCGGTCAGATTCAACATTTCGAGCTCGGCCGCGCTAAGGGTTCTCGAGAATCCTTTCCTGCGCGCGAACACGACCGAATCCACAAGCTTTTGCGTCTGCAGCATCGGCCCAACATCGAGATCGAGATTAAGCGCGTGTACGCCCAGCCCCTTCGGCGTGTTCGCCAGAATCTCGTGCTGGTTCCATGCGTCTGGGACGCTGCGGGCAAATGCGACCATCCTTCGCAACACCTCGATCTTGCCATCGAGCGCCTGTTGCGGAGTGCCGGGTATTGCGGCGACCTTGACCTCTAATGCCTTAATGAACTCGCTGCCCTTCTCCGCCAGGATTTCTACCGAATTGGTCGCCAGCAATTGGTTGTACCCGAGCGCGGTCGTGATCGCGCGGCCATGCTTGTTGTATTCGAGCCCCGCTTCGACGTCGTAACTTCCGTTTCCACTTGCCTCGAATCCATAAATTCGAACGATCTGATCTCTGGTCAATCCCGCGGCGAGCGCCACTTTGGCATAAGCGCGCTTGAACTCGATCTCGCTCTGCGGCAGTCGTGGCGCAAACTTGAACTCTTGGTGGGCCGCAGCCAGAAAATCGGCGACGACCGGCACATAGGCCGGACGCGGGCGGGCTTCGGGTTTTAGCGGGTTTACCGGCTTTGGCGGTCCGGTATAGAC
>DASZCJ010000222.1:0-13878 GCA_035943155.1 Xanthobacteraceae bacterium
TGCTCCTCAGCCAAGGCGCAGTAGGAGTGGCTACACGCGTCGCGACGCGGGGATCGGCAGGCGTCGGTCCCTTAGAGCGTAGTTGCTTCTGAATCGATCGGCGCTCTAGCGTGTTAATGGAGCATGATCTTTTCGGAAAACCGGTTTCCACTTTTCCGGATCATGCTCTAGTGGCAGGTCGGAAATAGCGCTGCCAGTTCACGCCCGCTGAGATAAATAGTCTGTGACTTCAATCCGCCGTGGCGCGCAACCCAATTGCGCACGCCAGGCGGATAATGCGACCACAAGTACTTGGTGCCTGGTTTGTTGAGCTGCGCGCCGTAAAGCGTACGATCCCAGGCGGCATGGAAGGCCAACACGGCACGCGGTGTTACGCAGAGGTGGTTGCGGGGGATCATGCCGACCACAAGCGTGCATGCCGAGGCGCAGGTGCCATCGATTACGACCGGTTGCCCAGTCCTGCGCAGCGCGCTGAATTTAGTCAAATAAGTGCCGATCTGCCCGCCGTCATTCGAGATGCGCTCGGTTGCAGAAGCCGGCGTCATCCATGCAATCATCAATAAAATCGCCGCCGTGATCGCACAGACGCGGCTCAAGGCGGCACGGTAACGCAAGCGGGATAGCATTCTCAGCCCCGGCAGGCCGTGACGATACGCGTTTTCGACAATGCTGAACAGTTGGCTTACCAAGCGTTTCTCAATCGTCCCCTATTATTTTTCACTGGAACAAAGCTGCGCCGCTCGCGTTGCCGCGCAAGGCGGAGGTGTCCAAATTCGAGGATCATAAAAGGCGCGCGGCCGAATGCCTTCGCTTGGCTCGCGAGGCAGTGGATAAGACTAACAAGGCCCTGCTGATCGAAATGGCCCAAACCTGGGCCAAGCTCGCGGAGCAAGACAAAATTGCGGAACAGGAACGCAGGAAAATTGGCAAGGAACGGGGATAGCTTGCCCTCTTGCCACTCTTGTGAATTACCCTGAGGCCGCTCGGCATGTTGCGTGGAAATTAAAGCTGAAATGCCTGCCGATCGTCCATACTGAAACCATCGAAATTAGAACTGCCGCTTAATCTTCAATCCGCCAAGTCTTCAATCCGCAAAGGCTTCGGCCTCCTGTCCCACATTCTGGTAGTAGCGGACGCGGTGATCGGGTGAGATACACCGCCGGAACCGATCCGCGCAGACTGGCGTTTCCGCTGCATGACTATGCGTCTGTTGGCGCTCCTGCTTTGCGCCGGCCTCTTCATTGGCGCGACGCCGCGCCACGAGCGACATCTGCGCCATGCGCCGCCGCCGCTCACCGCGGAGGCGATCGAACAGGCGCAGTTCGCGCCAGGCCAGAAGGCCGGTCCCGCACTCATCGTCAAAGCCGAGGTACTGCTCGACCGTGCCGGCTTCTCGCCCGGCGTGATCGATGGCCATGACGGCGACAATTTCAGAAAGGCTTTGGCGGCATTTCAACGACAGAACGGGCGCTACGGCACCGGCATTCTTGACGCCGAGACATTCAATGTCCTTGCCGCGACGTCGGAAGACCCGATCATGGGCGACTATGTAATCAGCGATGCAGATGTCAAAGGTCCGTTCACGCAGAAAATACCGGCGAACTTCGAAGCGATGGCAAAGCTGCCGCGGCTTGATTACGCAAACCCGCGCGACGAACTCGCCGAGCGCTTTCACGTGTCGGAATCGCTTCTCGCGGCGCTCAATCCCGGCGTTGACTTCGCGCGCGCCGGCACCCGCATTGCCGTCACTGACGTGTCGCAACAGCCGCGACACGTGAAGGTCGCTAAGGTCGTCATCGACAAGCAGGCGCGGTCGCTCTCGGCATTCGACGCCGACGGCAACCTGGTTGGCTTTTATCCAGCGTCGATTGGCAGCGCCGAAAAACCGGCGCCAAGCGGGGAGTTTAAGATCAAAGGCGTGGCGCGTAATCCGACCTATCACTACGATCCACGTTTCGGTTTTAAGGCGTTAAAGCGCAGCACAAGCTCACCATTCGTCCGGGGCCCAAGAATCCAGTCGGCTTAGTTTGGATCGATCTCACGGCGCCGAGTTACGGCATCCACGGCACGCCCGCGCCCGAAAAAATCGGCAAGACTGAATCGCACGGTTGCATCCGCCTCACCAATTGGGACGCGCTTGACCTTGCAAGCATGGTGCACCGCGGGACCGTCGTCGATTTCGTTGGCTGATGCCCGACACCCACGTTTCGCGGTTTAGCCCGCTATTTGCTCGTCTGTGGAACGAATGTCCGGCGATTCCGTTGCTTTCGGTATCTGGAATTGGGAGATCAAGACGAAGAAATTGATCACGATTGGTTTCGCGGCCGGCCTTTGTATTGGCCTGGCATCGGCGGCTTCGGCACAGAGCGTAAACGGTAGCGTGAATTCCAACCTTGGCGGATCCGCCGCCCATACCGGAATGAACGGCGATGTTCACTCCGATGCTAACGCGCGTATCAACGCCGACAAACATGCGGCTAAAGGTTCGCACCGCAGCCCGAACGGGCTCTATAATTCTACGTTGGGCGGGACCGCCGCGCATGCCGGAATGAACGGCAAGCTGCATTCGTCAGGCAACAAGGCGATCACACCGCCAAATAACGCGCGCAGCCAAGCTCTGAGACGCGCTGTTGGAGGTCGAGCAGAGGCATCGACCTCCACGCGCGTCTCTTTGTATCTGCTTTCACCTAGCGCGGTGCTCTGACAATGGTGAGCGCATAATTAATTTGGAACAATGAAAAACTAGAACCGCTCCAATCTTTCGCTGCAGCGCGCGGAGTCCTTGACAATCAAAGTTGCCTCGTGCGTCGTCTCGGCACAAAATTTTCGAACCGGACGGCGCGCGGCTTATGATGTCCCGTACCCAACAAAAGGCATTTCGCGGCTGGGCGCGCCGTTCGCTTCGCCGCATGTTCGCGACTGTCGTGACGGCCGCCGCGGCCGTGCTCGTAGGCCAGACTTCCGCGCAAGCGCAGGACTATGGCGCGTTCCACGAGATCGAAACCAAATACATATTCGGAAATTTCACGGTAGGGTCATCGACCGGCATCGAAGGCGAGAAGGCATTCGAGCCCGAAACGCAGGTCAATTTCGGCAAGCGCACAGGCCGTTATGCGACCGGCGAAACCACGTTTGAATTGGAGTTCACGCCGACGCAATACATGCAGGTCATATTTGGCCCCAGCGTTTCATACTACAATATTCATAACGTGCCGGGTCTCAATGACCGGAGCATGGGCGCGGTCAATGGATTTGAAGCGCAACTTAGATCGGTGCTTATCGACCGCAATCCGTCGCCGTTCGCCGTGACGCTCTCACTTGAACCGGAATTTCACAGCCGTGACGAGACGAACGGCGACAACGTCGTCAATTACGGACTTGAGGCCAAGCTTGAAGCAGATGCGGAGCTGATCAAGAACCGTTTGTTCCTCGGCTTTAATCTACTCTACGAGCCGGAGACGACGCGCGCCGATCTTGGCATGTGGAGCAAAGAGTCAACCTTCGGGGCTTCCTCGGCGCTCGCCTATCAGATCATCCCCAATGTCGTGATCGGCGCCGATCTCTGGTATCTGCGCCACTACGACGGCACCTTCTTCAATTCCTTCACCGGCGACGCGGTCTATCTCGGCCCGACATTCTACTGGAAAGTTGCTCCCAAGGTTCTCATGAGCGCGGCGTGGGAGACGCAGATCGCCGGCCGTGAGACGGGTGTTGGGTCCAACCTCGATTTGACGGATTTTTCTCGCTCGCGCGCAAGATTGCTGCTCGAATTCGAGTTCTAAAATAGGTTGAACGCAGTAGAGAGGATTTTGTGACCGGTTATTTCGCAACCAGGTATTGCGCAAGGGTAAGGCCGCTGTGGATGGCCGTGTTGCTCGTCGGATCGGTATTGATCCTTTGCACTAATGATCTTCGCGCGCAGGATCGTTCAACGATTGCCATCGCCGTGAAGGACCATCATTTCCAGCCATCCGAAATCCGCGCGCCGGCAAATCGGCCGCTTGCGATCGAGGTTAAGAACCTCGATACGACGCCGATGGAATTTGAAAGTGTGTCACTGCGCGTCGAGAAAGTGATTGCGCCCGGCGCCGTCGGCACGGTCAATATTCGCCCGCTCGCGCTGGGCCGCTATGAATTTTTTGACGATTTTCATCCGACTACGCGCGGCACTCTGACGATCCAGTGATTACGGTGCGGATCGGTTTGGCTCGGTTTTGCCCCGAAATCGCAATGCAACATTCGCGCAAATTGTTAATTACGCGGAGGAGAAAAGCGGAATTTTGTGTCGAATATCACATTCGCCGTCGTGCGGTCGGGGCAGGTATCTGTTTGGGGCCTCTCTTTCTCCATTTCGTAGTCGAATCACGCGATTGTGGCCCCGAAATAGGGAGTATTCATGCCGGCGCTGCCACAGCTACGCCCCCGATTGCGGCCCGGGCGGAGGGCCAAAGCTCTGCGCGTTACTGCGATCAGCACCGACCTGCTGGTGCCATGCCCGACTTGTGGTGGTTTTATGCGGTTATCCGATGCGCAGGCATTTGAGTGTAAACAGTGCGGTCACGCGATTCGGGTGGAAGGCATCCTCAACACCATGGATGCCGGCGAGTAACAACTCCCAAAAGACGCAAGGGCTGCTGCTGCCCGACAACCGCATAGTCATTCCCAAACCAGCACATTCGGCAGCGATGAATCGATCCGCCGCAACAACGTGTAGCCGACGCCGGCGAGACCGCGAAACAAACCTAAATTGAATTGCCGCTTGCCGCTGTTCCAGCGGTAATCGCCGCTTGCCGCAGCGGCCGCGAGGACGGTAGCCAACCGCTGCAATGCCAATTCGCCGATGTCGCGCTGACCTATCCCCTCCGCCGCCGCCTCGCAGAGAAATTCGATGCTGCCAAGGGCGCCGCAGCACAGCGTGTCGAGCTGACCGGGCGAAGCCCGCGCCACGCCCTCGACGGCATTGCTAACATCCGCCGCGAGACGCTTGCCATCGAGCTCGGCTTTAGCTGCCGCATTGGTCGCGATGCGTCGCGTCGTGGCGAGACGCGCCAATCCGATTCCCGGAGCGCCATGGCACCATTGGCACGGCCATAGCGATTGTCCAGCCACGCGCAAGTCAGGCCAGTTGCGGCGTTCGGCGTCGTAGCTGGCATCCTCAAATGCCAGGCACTCGGCCGCTGCGGCCGCGAATTCTTCGCGGCCGCTCGAGGCCGCCAGCGATGAAAGCGCATAAGCAAATCCCGCGGCCCCGTGCGACATACCGTTAAGCGCGGAGGCGCCGAATCCTTGACCGACCCAGCTGCGGCGGCCGATCGCCCCGATCCGATCTCGCGTCAAAAGGTGCTCACCGCAGCGGATCGCGCGCGCCAGCGCTTCATCTGATTGCGTATCGCGATGGAGCCGCAGCAGCGCCAGGATGCCGCCGGCGGCGCCGCCCATCACGTCCAATTGCTTGTCTGCGGCGATCAATTCATCGGTGAACAATCGCACCGCCCGTTCGGCGTCCTCTAAAATGCCGACCTCGCCGAGGCACTTCGCGATCACGGCAAGGGCATAGACGATCGAGCCCAGGCCGGTGGCAGCGCCGATGCCGAGCGAACGCGCAAGCCGCGGCGCATTGCGGCTTTTCAGGTTCTTGCGAATGTGGGTGAGGCCGGCGTGCGCGAGTTCGGCTGACGCCGCATCCGCGGTGACAGCGGCATGGGCGGCAAGAAATAGCGCAATTCCGCTTGCGCCGTTATAAAGATCGGGCCCGAGACAAACGAGTTGGAACACATCCGAATCGCCAAGCCAGTCGAGGCCGATCCAAGCGGCAGCGGGTCCGCGGCGAATAGCATGCTTGGCGAGTTCTGCAGCGATTTTACCGGCTTCGGCCGCAAAGCGTGCGTTGTCGGGGATGGTCTGCGCAAGCGCGCGCACCGTTTCGCCGCGTGCGAGATTGCTCGCGGTCCGCGCCGGCTGATTGACATTTTCCCGGATCACCTCGACCTGCCAAGCGATCTCATTTTCGTCGAGCGCTTGCAGCCGCTCCCGGGCTCGGTCGAGCCCAGGCTTCGCCACGGTTTCAGCTGAGACGCCGCGCAGATCGTAGATCGCCGTGCCATTGCTTGGGGTGATGAAATGCGGCACGTTCAAAGAAAGAAGCGCCGCGCGCTCGGCGCGCTGCAAAGGCCAAAGCGGATCGGTTTCTTTGTCCCAATCGGCCAAGCGCGCCATGAAATCGGCTTGCGCCGACCAGACGATACCGTCCGCCATGCTGCGGTTGTTTTTCAACCGTCGCAGCAGCATGTAGTAGAACCGCGTCGGTCGCACGACTTTGCGAACCGGCAGTCCAGCAAACCCGTCCAACAACGCCGCCGCTTTTCGCTCTCGCATCTGGCGCATCAGGAAATTTGCATAGTCGGCAAAGCCGGTGACGAAGCTCTCGATGTGATCGGTCAACTTGGCGTAGCGACCGGCAACGTGCGGCAGGTTCGGTGTGCCGGCACCGGCTTCCTCCACTTTGATCGGGCGCATGGCATCGGTATTGAGATTGTTCCATTTGATGACGGCTCGCGCGCCCCAATCGGCCGTCATGTCGCCCGGCATGCCGCCTAATATGCTGCCCAGCATGCCGCCCATGGCGAATACATTGTTGTCGACGGATCGGCCATAAGCCGGCAACAGGCCGACCGTCATCACCGAATTGCCAATGATCTCCATCGCGGCATCGAAAGCCTCTGCTTCGGGTTCGCCGCCCTTGTGTTCCTCTGCGGAGGGCTGGAGGATGGTTTCGAGATCGATCGGGATCGGATGGTCGCCGGCAGCGAGCATGTTTTCCTGGTGAATGTCAGTTGCTGCAAAACAGTGCAGCAGCGCGAGCCAGGCGCCGGCGCGCCGGAAAAATGTGTCGCAGCCGCGCGCGTCGGCACAGCCGAGGTGATCGATAAATTCGGTCCAACCGTAGCCGTCTCGCGCCAGTGCGCGTACCGTTCTAAGCGCAATGGGCGCACCGGCGCCGTTGAGCCGCTCGACCATGCCACGCCAAGCGACATCGAGTCGCAAGTCCTTCGGCTTGTAAACGATGCGTGCCCCATCGGCGAACCGCACGATCAGCACACGGCGGCCGTCATTGTGTGGATCGGAAAAACCGCTTGCGATGTTCACGACCTCGCTGGCCGATCCGAGGATGAGATCGCGGCGAATCGCCGGCAGGTCGCCGGCCAAGCGCAGGACGAATTCACGGGTCGCGTCGATCCATTGGCGCGTCATCACCGCGATCAGTCGCAGCAGCACCGGCTTGTCTTCGAATAGGCTGCGAAAGCCGCCGCTTCTCATCTCGGCGATAAATTCGCGATAGTGCGACGTCCCGGCGGGTTCGTCGGGCGATTGGGCCGCATTAGAGCTTGGTCCAGCGCTGCGCTTTTTGGCAAAACGCTCGTAGAGGGCGGGTGCACAAAGCTCCGTGACTGCGGCGAGCAGGAAATCCTGCAGGCATGCGCGCGCGGTTTCGGCGAAGTTGGCTGATGTGCGCACATCCAGGCCGGACCAAACGAGCGCCGCGGCGCGTTCGATCAGCACCGCGAATAGGTCTTCGAAGGGGTAAGCTGGCGTGGCGCCAGACTTGGTCGCGCTCGCCTGCAGCGTTGCTTCGATCCAAATGGCGTCTTCTAGCCATGCCGGATGCGGCGCCGATGGGCGGCGCTGCGCAGCCGTGAACCGGCTCTCAATCTCGCCGCCCGATAAACCATCGCGCGCGAGCCGCCGCGCAAACAGCGATACGTCCCCTGCCGCCGCGGACTGCCGCCAAGCGGCTAGACGTTGCGCCGCCAAACGCGCCGATAAATCGTAATCAACCGCGGGGTTCGGCGCGACCGCAAACGCGGCCGAAAGTAGCTCGTCGATAGTTGCGGCGCGCAAGCTCAGGCGCTGGTAAAATGGCTCCACCGAATCCTCGCAACGCGCACTGTCCGCCGCTTGTGCTGGGCCCGTTCTGTGACCGTGGAGCAGCCGATTCTCGGGCCGCATTTCACGCCCTTGTAAATGGCTAAAACGAGCCGCCGACAAGGCGGGTTTTATCTCCACATTTCAGATATGTATCACAGCCGGCGGAGAGACTTTACACTGTCGGCAGCCGATGATTTAATGGATTTCTTGGCGGGGGGGTTCTCACCAATTTTCTCGACCTGCCTGGTGATGCCGGCGCCGCTGGCGAATTAAGAGGAACAAGGCCAATGACTGACAAGTACATCGAGAGGGAAGAAGATCTCAGCTTCGAAGTTTCCGATGAGGCGCTGGAAGCTGCGGCGGGCTCGGTTAAGGAGAAGGCTGGGGCGTTCACGCTCGCTTTCTGCTCCGGCCTCGACACTTGCCCAAGCGTGAGGGCGTAAGGCTCGTCACGTGACGGGTCTTGGCTTCGTCTTTTTCGCCCAGGCTCTCGAACCGATCTGAAGTTTCCGACGAGGTGCCGGACGCTCCGGCGCCTCGTCATCTATTTTATTGTCGTCTTTCCCAGCGTTTTCCGCTCTACGCAGGCGGCCGGACCACTACTCGCCATTTAGTTGAATTTCAGATTCGCCGTCGCGGCTCGATCTTTTTGTGCGAGCACGTGCGCCGGACGGTGTTTGGCGCGCAGTAGTTACATGCCGAGATAAGCCGCTTGCACCTGCTTATTGTTTGCTAGTTCCGCGCTCGAACCCTGGATGATGACTTTGCCGCTTTCCAGGACGTAGGCGCGCTGCACCATGCCGAGCGCGCGACTGACATTCTGTTCGACCAGCAGAATGGCGGTCCCCATCGCATGCACTTCCTGGATCTTAGCGAATGTGGCGTCGGTTACGACCGGCGCCAGTCCCAAAGAGGGTTCGTCCAGCATCAGCAATCGCGGCTTGAGCATCAAGCCGCGGCCGACGGCAAGCATCTGCTGCTCGCCGCCGCTCATCGTGCCCGCCAGTTGATTGCGCCGTTCGGCGAGCGCGGGAAAAATCGCGAACACCAGCTCGAGTGTACGGCTGCGCTCAGCCTTAGCACTTGGAATGTAGGCCCCAACCTCGAGATTCTCCTTCACCGTGAGTTCGGGGAACACCTGACGGCCTTCCGGTACATGGGCGATTCCTAATTCGGCGATCTTGTGCGGCGGCATAGCCGCGAGATCGGTGCCCAGAAAAGTAATGGATCCCGAGGTCGTCCGGATCAGGCCAGAAATTGCGCGCAGCGTTGTGCTCTTGCCGGCGCCGTTCGCGCCCAACAAGCCGACGGCTTCGCCTTTGCCGACGCTGATACTGACATCGTTGATCGCCGGAACAGATCCGTAGCGCGCACTCACTGCAGAGAGCGTCAGCATACCGGGTCTCCCGCCGGTGCTTCATGACGGTAGCCGGTGCCGAGGTACGCGCGAATGACTTCCTGATTGGCGACGACGTCCTTCGGGCCGCCCTCGGCTATCTTCTGGCCATGGTCGAGCACGACAATATGTCGAGCGACAGCCATGATCGCGCGCATCACATGCTCTACGATCACGATCGTCAGGCCGCGCTTCGACAATTTTCCGATTAGCGCCACCGCCTGATCGACCTCGGCATGGTTCAGCCCGGCCATGACTTCGTCGAGTAGCAAGAGTCGCGGTTCGGTAGCGAGTGCTCGCGCCATTTCCAGTCGCCGCTGGTCTATCGTCGTCAATTCCCGCGCCGCCGTGTGCTCCTTGGCCGAAAGCCCGACGAACTCGATCGCCGCGCGGGCGCGCGAGCGGGCGGTGTCCAAATTCTTGTTGCGCAGGAAAGCCCCGGTCATGACGTTCGCCAGCACCGTCATCTTGCCGAACGGTCTCGCCACCTGGAACGTGCGGGCCAGGCCGTGGCCGCAGATTTCGTGCGGCCGAAGCCCGACCAATTCGCGGCCAAAGGCGGATACCGAGCCGGTATCGGGACGATAGTAGCCGGTGATGAGATTGAAGCTTGTCGTTTTGCCGGCGCCGTTGGGCCCGATCAGCGCGACGGTTTCGCCATCGCGCACGGCAAAGCTAAGATCCTGCACGGCGCGCAACCCGCCGAACCGCTTGCTGAGATTGCGGATGACGAGCGCTTCAGCCATCGAGCGGCACTTCTTTTGCGCACGCCGCGCCGGCCGTGGTCAAGCGCTGGTACAAATCGGTAAAGACTCCGATCAGCCCGCTGGGACGCCACAGGATGACCGCGATCAAGATCAGGCTATAGACGGTCAACTGCACGCCGCCGTGCCCGCTGCCAAACCAGCTTTGCAGGAGCGCCGAGGTGGCCTCCAGCAATATGGTGCCCACGACCGGACCCCATAATGTGCCGATGCCGCCGACGATCGAGACGAGCGCTGCCTCGACCGAGATGTTGAAACTGAATGCAGTGTTCGGATCGATGAAGTAGATGTACTGGATATAAAAAGTGCCGCCGAGTGCGGTCAGGAATGCGCTGATCAGGTAAATGTGTCGCTTGATCTTCGTCGTATCAACGCCGATGGCTTCGGCCGCATCCTCGTCCTCGCCAACGGCAACTAGATAAAAGCCCATCCACGAGCGCTCGACCCGATAAGTGATCGCCAGTCCGAGCGCTAAGAGGGTCAACGCGAGATAATAATAGGCGGCTTTCGAATCGAACTGCATCATGAGCGGGGCGTCGCCGAGGTTCGGCAGCGTCGTACCTTCGGCACCCCAGGCAAAATCGCGAAATTTGAGGAACAGCAGCATCAAGACCTGTGCGGTCGCGATGGTGGCAATCGCGAAATACGGGCCGCGCAGGCGGAAGCATAAGGCGCCAATCGGCAGGCTCGCCAGCATCGCCACCATGCCGCCGGCGATGATGCCGATCCACGGCGAAATGCCGAAACGGATAAGCAGGATCGTCGAGGTGTAGGCGCCCAGGCCGAAATAGGCGGCGTGGCCGAGCGACAGTTGCTTGGCGTATCCACCCATGAGATTCCAGGCGACCCCGATGAACGCGAACAGCAAAATTCTGATGAAAATGTCGACTGCAAACGGATTAGACACCACGAGCGGAAGCACGAGCGCGATAGCCGCCAGCACGGCGACCCAAAACCACGGCCGTGTCTTCAAGATATGCGTCACCGCGCCCAACCTCCGAACAAGCCGTTGGGGCGAAACGCCAGCGTCAAGAGCAGCATCACAAAGACCACGATCAGCCCGGAATCGGCGCCGACAAATTGCACGCCGAGCGATTCGGCCACGCCCATCATAAGACTCGCGATCAGCGCACCGGTGATGTTGCCCAAGGTGCCTAGAACCACGGCGACGAATGCCATCAGCACAAAAATCTGGCCGACCAACGGGTAGGCCGGATAGAACGGCATCAGCAGCGAGCCGGCGGCGCCCGCGAGCGCCAGCGCGACGCCGACGGCGACGCAAAACACCCGGTCGGGATTAATCCCCATCAGCATCGCCACTTCGCGGTTTTGTGCTGCGGCGCGCATCGCCTTGCCGAGATCGGTCCCGTGCAGGAACAGATAGAGCAGCGCGCTGAGCAGCATGGCGATGGCGAAAGCGATCAACTTCGCCACCGCGAAATAGACGGGACCGATATGGAACGTCATCTCGCTGTAAGGAGTCTGTACGGTCCGGTAATTGGCGGTAAACAGCAACAGCGCAATGTTCATGAGTAACAGCGACAGCGCAAAGGTGAGAAAGATTTGCGGCATGTCGCCGAGCGCGAGAACTCTACGGATCAAAAAATGCTGTACCAGGACCCCGATGGCAAACAATGACGGCATCGAAATCAGCAGCGACAACAGCGGGTCGACGCCGAAACTGCTCGCCAGAAAGAAGCTAATATACATCCCGATCATCACGAATTCGCCCTGGGCGAAGTTGACGATCTTGACCACGCCGAAGATCAGCGTGACGCCGATGCTCACAAGCGCATAGATGCCGCCAATGAGCAGGCCGTTGACCACCGCCTGTGCGAGCGTCGCCAGCATTGGAGCGCAGCTGGGCCTTACGCTTTGATCAGCTGGGCGCGAGCGTCGTCCTTGGGGAAGACGGTGGCGAGATCGCCGTGCTGCCACTGCACACCGACCGGATGGGCGTAAATATTCTTGCCGTCGGGACCAAATTTCACTTTGCCGCCGGGGCACATCGCCGCATAGCCTTGGGACACGTCGAGCGCAGTGAGCGCATCGCGGACTTTTTGTGGATCGGTCGAAGCCGCCCGTTCCAGCGCGTCGGCGATCATGAAGGTCTGTGCCACGAGGCCGCCAGCATATTCGAACAAGAATTCGCCAAACTGCTTCTGATAAACGGCGTTGACCTTCTGAGCATCGGCGTTGATGTCGTGATTCCAATGGGCGACGCCGAGCAGACCTTCCGCGGCATTTCCGACGTTCCTGTAGAAATCTGGAATGACAAATCCGCCGGAGCCGCCATTGATGGCGATCTTCAGATCGACCTGCATGATGGCGCGAATGATCAGGATGAGATCGTTCAGGTAGGACACCGGAAACAGCATATTCGCGCCCGATGCCTTGACCTTGTTGATCAGCGGACTGGCGTCGCTCAGACCCGCTGAGTAAGGCTCGAACAGCACGATTTCCACGCCTTGCCCGGGTGCCTGCTCGCGCAACCCGTTCGATGTCGATGTGCCAAAGGCGGTGTTCTCGAATATCACCGCGACCTTGGGCTTATCGCTCACCAGCTTCGACATTTGCAGTTGTGCCAGGGCAAATTGCGAAGCGCGCGAGAATGGCGTGAACGTGTAGCGGCGGTCCTTGTTGAGCTGATCCGAGCTTGAGCCGGTCAACAGCGGAGTTTTCGCCCGTTCGGCCACTTCACTCGCGATCAGGGTCAAGGCGCTGGCAAAGGCGCCGTGAATCGCGGCAGGCCGATAGCTCGAAATCAAACGGTCGGTCTCGGTGCGCGTCACCGTCGGATCGCTCTGCACGTCGGAGACGATCAAGTTGAGCTTGGCGCCGCCCAAAGATTTGATGCCGCCGGCGTCGTTGACCATCTGCACGGCCAGTTTCGCCGCATTGACGCAGCCCTGGCCGATTTGCGCGAAGCTGCCGGTGACCGGGTAAAGTCCGCCGATATTGACGGTATCCGCCGCCGTGCCAGTGCGGATGCCAAATGCCGTGAACGCGCCGGCGGCGAGCATACCTGAGGATTTGACCAGGAAATCTCTGCGGCCAATCTTTTTCGCAGCACTCCGTTTCACTGCGATCTGGCGTCTGGACTTTTTCATCTTATCCTCCCTGAAGTGGCGCTGCTTCGATGTTCAGCGCCGACGTTACCGCCATGCTGCCGCTTTAGCATAGATCAACACAAGTCAAGCTAGCACAAGGCATGTCGGCTGAAAGCCGCCGGCCAGCAAAACCTAGGCTAGCAATCCTTGCGTCTCCTGCCAGAGCCGTCGCACGACTTCGCCGGCTGGCTCGGCCCTTGCCAATCTTGCGGATTGGCCGGCCCAGGCTTGCATGCGGTCGACATCGTTGGCTTTCGCACCCGCTTCGCGCATGGCCTGGGTCAGTCCACGCTGCACCGGATAGGGCGCGGGCGCCGGCGCGCTCGGCGCCATTGCCGCGCGCACATAGCCGGTTTCGATGCAGCGCGCCGGGCGTCCCGTCAAGGCGCGGGTGATGAGCGTGTCTTCCGGCGCCGCTTTACCAATCGCATCAGCCCAAGCACTGGGGATTTTGGCTTCGGGACAGCGCAAGAAAGCCGTGCCGACATCCGTTGAGTTTTCCCGAATTGGAAAAGCTCGCGCAGTTCACCGTCGAGGTAAGCTTCGACTTCAACTCCGCGGCCATTCGCCCGGAATCCTATCGCACCATCGGCGCGATCGCCGATGCGCTGCACAATCCGATTTTGTTGAGCTATGGCTTTCTCGTGATCGGCCACACCGATGCAGTCGGCAGCCGCGAATA
>DASZCJ010000223.1:0-4182 GCA_035943155.1 Xanthobacteraceae bacterium
GAACACGAGACCCGCAGCCAGACCAATCCGATGTATGGCCGGCCGCTCGTGAACCGCAATCCGGCGCAGACCAACACCGATTACAAGCCAGGTCACGACAGCTTATCCTGGGCGCTGCCGTGAAATTGCCCTCCCCCACTCAAGGGGTATGGCAATAGATGAAACGCGCCCTCGTTATCGGCGGATCGCTGGGCGGGCTATTGGCGGCGCAACTTCTGCGTGGCGCCGGCTGGCATCCGCGCGTGTTTGAAGGCAATGCCGAGGAGTTGACCGGCCGCGGCGTCGGCCTCGGCACGCATCCGCAGCTCATCGCCGTGTTGCGTCGCGCCGGCATCGCTTTTGACGAGACCATGGGCGTCAAGGTGGCGAAAGTCGTCTGTCTCGATCGCGCCGGCAAAATCACCGTCGAGCAGCCGACCGCGCGGACGATGAGCGCCTGGGCGCGGCTTTATCGCGCACTGCGCGAGGCGTTGCCGCCGCAAGACTACCGCCTCGGCAAAAGGCTTGTTCGAGTCGAGCAAGACGCCGCGGGCGTTACTGCTCTATTCGCCGACGGCGCTATTGAGCGCGGCGAGTTGCTGGTTGGCGCCGATGGCATCCGCTCGACGGTGCGCGCGCAATTCTTGCCGCAGGCGCAGCCGGTCTATGCCGGCTACGTCGCCTGGCGCGCCGTGCTCGATGAACGGCAGGTGCCGCCCGACATCCATCGCGAGATTTTCGAGCTTTACACGTTCTGCCTGCCCGAAGGCGAGCAGTTGCTCGCCTATCCGGTGCCGGGACGCGATAATGATACCGCCGTCGGGCGGCGCGGCTACAACATCGTCTGGTACCGGCCGGCCGATCCGCTCGCGCTTGCCGATATGTGCACCGATGCCTCCGGCCGCGCTCATGCCACCGGCATTCCGCCGCCGTTGATCCGCGATGACGTCATTGCGCGCGTCAAGGCCGACGCCAAGGCGCTGCTCGCTCCGCAGATCGCCGAGATTTTTGCCCGTACCGAGCCGCTCGTTCAGCCGATCGTCGATCTCGAATCGCCCGCGCTGGTGTTCGACCGCGTCGCGCTGGTCGGCGATGCCGCGTTTGTTGCTCGGCCGCATGTCGGCGCCGGCGCGACCAAGGCGGCGATCGATGCGGCCGTATTGGCCGACTGCCTGCGCGATGCTGGTGGCGACCTTAAGCGCGGTCTCGCCCGCTTCGAACACATGCAACTGCCGTTCGGCCGGGACATGGTCGCGCTGTCACGCCAGCAGGGCGCCTATCTTTCGGCGCAGCTCAAATCCCAGGGACCCCGCGAGAACGCGCAACGCGACGTGCACGCGCTACTGCACGCCCACGGCACGCGCGGCGATCAGATCGGCGCCATCGTCGCGGCACGCGGCCTCGACGCCTATTTTTGAGCGCGTTGGCCGGGAGCAACGTTCCGCGGCCGGTTAGGAAGACCGCAATAGTTAGTAGCGGTACGGCTCGACCTCCCAGAGCGGGAAGGCGGAGAGCACATGCGGCGCGTTGGCCGGCGTCGCCGGATGCAAATAGGAGCGGTCGAGTTTGCTGAAGCTCGTCACGCCAAGCAGGCCGAGGGCGCGCGTCACTTCGTCTTCCATGATTTCCAGCATGCGCACGATGCCCGCCTGACCGGCGGCCGCTAAGCCGAAGCATTGCATGCGGCCGAGCCCGACCAGATCGGCGCCGAGCGCCAACGCCTTGATGATGTCGGTACCGCGGTTGAACGCGCCGTCGACGATGACCATGGCGCGGCCGGCGACCGCCTCCACCACTTCCGGCAACACGTCCGCCGAGCCGCGGCCGTGATCGAGCTGACGGCCGCCGTGATTGGAGACGTAGATGATCTCCACGCCATGATCGAGCGCGATTTTCGCGTCTTCGGCGGTGCCGATGCCTTTGATCGCGAATGGAATCTTGAACTTGCTTTTCATGCGTTCGACCGTGCGCCAATCGAGCGCCATCTGGAAGTCGCGGCCCTGCACGCGGCGGCGTCCGGCGGTGACATGCCGCTTGGCGAGGTCGCGCTCGCGCCGGCTGTAATGCGCGGTATCGACCGTGATGCAAAACGCCGCGTATTTGTGTTTGATCGCACGCTCGACGTGGTCGTCGGCCCAAGCGGCGTCGCCGCGGACGTAAAGCTGGAACATGCGCAGCGCATCGGGCGCCGCCTTGGCAACCTCTTCGAGGCCCGGGTCGCAGACCGAGCTGAGCATATGCGCGACGCCAAACTCGCCCGCCGCCCTGACCACCGGCTCGGCGCCGCGCGGATTGAAGCTTTCCAGCGAACCGACCGGGCACAGCACGATGGGCAGCCGCAATTTGTGGCCGAGCACTTCGACCGAGGGATCGACTTTGCTCACGTCGCGCAATACCCGCGGGCGCAGCGCAATCGCATCGAGCGCAATGCGATTGCGCCGCAGCGTCGTTTCCGTCTCGGTGCCGCCGACGATGTAGTCCCAGTCGTTTTGATTGAGATTGGCGCGCGCTTTGCGCACGATTTCGTGCAGCGTGTAAAACTCGCTCGCCGTCGTGGCATTGACGGCGGCGCGGGCTTCATCGGGGTTTTGGCTGGTCATGATTCGGCTCGACATGGTGCTGATCTGGCTCACGCGTGATTTTGCTTCGAATGAATGGCTGGTGGCGGTCCCGGGAAGACTCGAACTTCCGACCTTCGGTTTAGGAAACCGCTGCTCTATCCGGCTGAGCTACGGGACCCGGTTGAGGAATTTCCTTCAGTGAAGGTGGGTGTATAGCATCCTCCGAAATCGGCTGCATCCGAAAGCACATGATTGCTCGGGCCGGACCACGGCCTTGTCGATTCCGATCATTCATTAGCTGCGGCCAGAGACAACCTACTGGGTTGCAATATGATTGGCGCGGATCACATCGCCCCACAGCTTGACCTCGCGCTTGAGCAAAGCGCCCGCCGCTTCGGGCGTTTCCTCGTCCGCCGGGTATAGATCCATGCCGCCGTCGTTGTAGGTCTTGCGCAGCTTGGCATCGGCGAGCGCGACGCGCAGCGCCTTATTCAGCTTTTCGATGATCGGACGCGGGGTCCGTGCCGGCGCCAGCAGCATGTGCCAGAAATCGATGTCGGCTTTGGCGTAGCCGAGCTGGCCCATGGTCTTTAGTTGCGGCAATCCGGCGAACGGTTTGCGGCCGATCAGCGCGTAAGCTTTGAGCTTGCCGGCATTAACGAGCGGCGTCGCCACCACGGCCGAAATCGGACCTACGTCCACTTGCCCGGCAAGCAGATCGACCAGCGCCGGGCCGGCGCCGCGATAGGGCACTTGCGTGACTTTGATACCGAGCTCCTGGAAGATCAGCACCTCCGCCAAGTGACCGAACGAGCCGACGCCCGGATGGCCCACCTTGATGGTCTGGCCGGGCTCTTTCATCCAGCGCAGCAGTTCGTCGAAATTGTTGGCCGGCAGCGTCGGCCGGCCGGCGAGCGTATTGGTCGTCGTATTGACGAGGCCGATCGGCGTAAAATCCTTCTCGGCGTCGAATGTACGCTCCGGATAGAGCGTCATCCCTGCCGCCAGCGCATCCTGGTGCAGCAGGATCGTGTAGCCATCGGGATCGGCGTGGGCGACCTTGGCCGCGGCGATCATCCCGCCGGCGCCGCTGACGTTTTCGACGACGATCGGCTGATCCAATGCCTTCTGCATCGGATCCTGGAGGATGCGCGCGGTCGCGTCGTCGGCGCCGCCGGGCGCGAACGCGACCACGATCGTGACGGGACGCCCCGGATAGGCCTGCGCCCAGGCTACGCTTGAGCCGGCGCTCGCCAACATCCATGCGCAGAAAATCGATGCCGCGAGCGGGCGCACAGAATTCATGACTCTCCCCATGGTCCCCTTGGGCTGTCGTTTTCGTTCGGCAGGCCCGACCAATTGGCCAATCAATTATCAGAACGCGTGCTGATTGAGCCCCTTTCCGCGCCCGCGCGCAAGGGACCGGCACGTCGCGGCATGAAACCGGCAATCTCATTGTTGATCGTCAATCGATCGAGCGCCACGAAGCGGCGAACCAGAGCCGGACCGAGCATCGCCAGCAACGTGCCGCCGCCAATGATGATTGCGCCCGAAATCCAGAGCGACTGGCTGGTCAAAAAGAACAGCATGCGCGTGAGCGTTACCGGCGCAGGTCTGATTCGCCAAGCAGCTCGGCCTGGCG
>DASZCJ010000224.1:0-3435 GCA_035943155.1 Xanthobacteraceae bacterium
GCGCGACTGGTCGTCGCCACCGTCTGACCCGCTGCCGGGCGGACGCGGCGGTTCGACATTCAGTCTCGATACCCTGTTCAATGCGCTGAAAATTGCGCCGGACGAGGCGACCGCCAAGGCGATTGAGGATCGCATCTGGGCGATCTGGATATCTTCCGGCAGCGATACTTGTAATCTTCTGATGAGCCGTGTGAAGGATGCCACGGATGACAGGGACTACGATCTGGCGATCAAGCTTCTGGACGCAATCGTCACGATCAAACCGGATTATGTCGAAGCCTGGAATCGGCGCGCGACGCTGTGCTACATCAAGCACGATTACGGGCTCGCGCTCGCCGACATTCGTGAGGTGCTCGCGCGCGAACCGCGCCATTTCGGCGCCCTTGCCGGCCTCGGGCTGATCCTGCAAGACATCGGCGACGACAAGCACGCGCTGCAAGCTTATCAGGCAGCGCTGGCGATCGATCCGCACCTGCACAATGTTCCGGACGTCGTCAAAACGCTGCGCGAGAAGGTCGAGGGGCGGGACATCTGATCAAAATTTTTCGCTAAAGCCGCGGCGTGATTGCGATCGCTGCGCCGTCCACAAACTTTTTCCAAAAATCCGATGATGAAAGCGCAATGAAGCATGGACGAGGATAAACGCGTTATCCGCGATCTGGTGGAGAACTGGGCGGTCTGGCGCGATGCACGGCTGTGGGATCGTTTCCGCACGGTTTGGCATGACGACGGGCGCATGATGGCGACCTGGTTTCAAGGCAGTTTCGAGGAGTTCATCAAAGCAAACCAGGACGGCTGGGCGCGCGGCGTGCGTATCCTGCATTTTCTCGGCGGTAGCGCCATCGAAGTCGCCGGCGTGCGCGCGATCGCGCAGACTAAGATGACGATCTCGCAGCGCGCTCCAGTCGATGGCGTCATCTGCGACGTCGTCTGTACCGGGCGCTTTTACGATTTTTTCGAAAAGCGCGACGGCCGTTGGGGCCTGGTGCTGCGCCGGCTGGTTTACGAAAAGGACCGTCTCGATCCGGTCGATCCGTCGGCCAAGCTCGCTCTCGATCGGACGCTGCTCGAGCGTTTTCCGGAGGGCTATCGGCACCTTGCTTATTTGCAGACCAAGATCGGCTACAAAGTCAAAACCGACATGGCGGGCCTCGAAGGGCCGGAACTGGACGCGCTCTATGCACAAGGCGCCCGCTGGCTCAAGGGCGAAGCGCTGTAATTTGCATCCTCCTCGCTCACGGGGAGGATAAGTTGCGCACGCTTACCCTCATCGCCGTCGTTCTCGCCGTCGGTGCGCTTGTCACCCTCATTGGCGCATGGCTGATTGGCCGGGCGCATCCGCCGCGCGGGCGCTTCATCAAAGTGAGGCGCTTGCGTCAGCATGTCGTCGAGCTGGGCGAAGATCGCCCGGGCGCGCCGCCCATCGTTCTCATCCACGGCGCCGGCTGCAATCTCGAAGACATCCGGCTGGCGCTGGGTGAGCGTCTTGCCGCTCGCCACCGGGTCATTTTGATCGACCGTCCGGGGATGGGATGGAGCAAGCGAAAGGGCCGCGCCGGCAGTTCGCCGCGCGACCAAGCGGCAATTCTACGCGAAATATTGGAGCGGCTTGGGGTCGAGCGGGCAATCATTGTCGGTCATTCCTGGGGCGGCGCGTTGGCCGCGAGCTTTGCCCTTGATCATCCCGATCGCACGGCGGCGCTCGCCTTGCTCGCTCCGCCACTTTATCCGTTTGCCCGCGCCACGACCTGGCTCTACGCGCTGTTTGCCACCCCGGTCCTGGGCTGGATTTACGCGCGCACGCTGGCGCTGCCGCTGGGCTTGCCTTTCATCGGCCTCGGGCTGGCCTCGGCCTTCCTGCCGCAATTGCCGTCGTCCAATTATCTCAAGCGTTCGGCTGGGCTTCTTTTGCTGCGGCCGTCGACGTTTCTCGCCAATGCGCGCGACGTTGCCAATCTCGCCAGCAATCTTGAGCCGCAGGTCGCCCGCTATCGCGAACTTGTCATGCCAGTCGTCATCATGAGCGGCAACATGGATTTTGTCGTCGCGCCGCAGCGGCATGCCGTTGCCTTCGCTGCGGCGGCGCCGCGCGCCAGGCTGGTCATGCTGCCGGGCATCGGCCACATGCTGCATCATGCGGCCGCGGATCGGGTCGTTGCGGAAATCGAGGGACTTGCGACAATGAGAGTCTCGCCGCAGACGTGATGGATTTAATGCCGCCATGGAACTGAGGATCGCACTTCGCAGCGTTAAAGCGGCCGATACGGGCCGTGCCGCGGATTGGCACTGATGGCCGCCTATATCCAAGCGCGCGGCGTCAACCTGACGTTTCGACCGCAGAACCGGACCCCGGTATCTGCGCTCGATGGCTTCGATATCGACGTCGAGGAAGGTGAATTTTTATCGATTGTCGGACCGTCCGGCTGCGGCAAAAGCACCTTCCTCAATATTCTCCTCGGCCTGCTCAAGCCGGATTCCGGCGAAGTGCTGATGCATGGCAAAAAAATCACTGGGCCTGGCAGCGATCGCGCCATGGTTTTTCAAGAATTTGGACTGCTGCCGTGGCGCACGGTGCAAAATAATATCGAGCTCGGGCTCGAACTGAGGCGGACCTCTGCGGCGAAGCGTCGTGCCGTCGCCGAGCGGCTCGTCTCGCTGGTCGGCCTTGGCGGGTTCGAAAATCATTATCCACACGAATTATCGGGTGGCATGAAGCAGCGCGTCGGACTGGCGCGTGCGTTGGCGACCGATCCCGACGTGCTGCTTATGGACGAGCCGTTCGCCGCGCTTGACGCGCAAACCCGCGACCTGATGCAGGTCGAGCTGTTGCGGATTTGGCGTGAGGCCCGCAAGACGGTGCTCTTCGTCACGCACCAGATCGACGAGGCGATCTACCTTTCCGACCGCGTGATGGTCATGAGCAAGCGTCCGGGGCGAGCCAAAAAGTCGTTCATCGTCGCGTTGCCGCGGCCGCGTGAATACGAGATGCGGGTGACACCGGAATTCAATGATCTCAAGCTTGAAATCTGGAACACGCTCAAAGACGAAATCGTGGTTTAGGATCGTGGCAGCGCAAGATTTACCTCACGCGAGCTTTATCGAACGCTATCGCAACGCGGCATTGGGCGGGCTTGCCGTACTTTTGTTCTTCGTCGCGTGGCAGGCGTTGTTTTTGATTGTGCCATTCAACCCGCTCTTCATCACCAAGCCGAGTCTGATCGCGGCGGGCTTTGTCGATCTTCTCGAAAGCGGCGATTTGCTTCACGATCTGGCTGTGAGCGCCGTCCCCTTTTTCCTCGGTCTGTTCGCGGCGGTGGTTGTTGGCGTGCCGCTCGGCATCGTCATGGGCTGGCGCGTGCGAATAGGCTATGCGCTCGATCCGCTGATGACCGTGTTTTATGCGAGCCCGCTGGTTGCGCTGGCGCCTTTATTGGT
>DASZCJ010000225.1:0-7461 GCA_035943155.1 Xanthobacteraceae bacterium
AAGTGAAGGTGGGTGAACGAATGAAGCGGAGTATTTTTGTGTTCCCCTCCCCCTTGTGGGGAGGGGCCAGGGGTGGGGGTGGGATGGTACGCCTGCGAGCGTCATCGCCTGCATGCCTGACAAACACCCCCCTCCCAACCCTCCCCCACAAGGGGGGAGGGAATGCGGTTCGAATGCCCCGCCGCGCATTTCTCGGTGTGCTGGCTGGTGCTGCAGCGGTGGCGCGCCCCAGCGCGGCACGCGCGCAGTTCAGCGCCAATCGGCCGATCCGCATCATCGTGCCTTTCGCGCCCGCCGGATCGTCCGACGTGCTGGCGCGCCTCCTGCAATCGCCGTTGCAGCAGGCGCTCGGCCAGACCGTCATCGTCGAGAACCGCGCCGGCGCCGGCGCCAATATCGGCACCGTCGAGGCGGCGCGCGCCGAGCCCGACGGCTATACGCTTCTCCTCACCAGCAGCGCCTTTGTCGTCAATCCGGCGCTGTACAAAAACGTCCCCTACGATCCGACCAAGGATTTTGCGCCGATTGCAACGCTGCCGGTTGCGCCGAATATCTTGGCGGTCAACGCCAAGGGCAGCATCAATTCCCTGTCTGAAGTGGTCGCGCGCGCCAAGGCCGATCCGCAAAGGCTCAATTATGCGAGCCCCGGCAACGGCACTACGCCGCAACTGGCGATGGAGCTGTTCAAGCTCAAAGCCGGCGTTCAGATCACCAACGTTCCTTACAATGGCGGTGGGCCGGCGACGCAGGCGCTGCTCACCGGAACAGTCGATCTATTGTTGACGGCTTTGCCCGGCGCGCAGGCGCAAGTTCAGGCCGGCGTGATGCGCGGGCTCGCCGTCACCACCAAAACGCGCTGGGTCAATCTGCCGGACGTGCCGAGCTTCAGCGAACAGGGTTTTCCTGACGTCGTGCTCGACACCGAACATTTCTTGCTCGCTCCGGCAGGCACCCCGGCATCGTTCCTCGAACGTTACATCAAAGCGACGCTGACCGTGCTCGCGCAAGACGATGTGAAAGCCCGCGTCCAGCAGCTCGGTTACGCGCCGGTCGCCGGCGGTCCCGACGCGGTGAAGGAACGCATCGCCAAGAATGTGCCGTTCTTCAAAGCGCTCATCGCCGATGCCAAGATTCCGCAGATCGAGTGACGGCAAGAGCCGACGAGGTGATCGAATGAGACGGCGCGATTTTCATTGTTCGGCGGCGCTGCCGTTTCTTGGCCACTCGCGGCGCGCGCGCAGCAGACCGAGCGTGTGCGGCGCGTCGGAGTATTGATGAATACGGCTGCCGACCATACGCAAGGTCAGGCCCGTATCGCCGCGTTCAAACAGGTCCTCCGGCAAACGGGTTGGAGCGACGGTCAAAATCTCCGCATCGACGTCCGCTGGGGCGAAGACGATATTGAGCGTGATCGCAGATTTGCGGCCGAGCTGCTCGCGCTGGCGCCGGACGCCGCTGGCACTCCGGCTGTGACGACATTGGAAAAAGCCACACGCATCTCGCCGATCGTGTTCGTGCAAGTCAGCGATCCGGTTGGCGTTGGGCTCGTCGCAAGTTTGGCAAAGCCTGGCGGCAACGCCACCGGCTTCATGAATTTCGAATTCAGTTTGAGTGGAAAATGGCTGGGATTTCTTAAACAGGTCGCGCCCGGAATAACGCGCGTAGCGGTGCTGCGGGATGCGGCCAATCCGGCGGGTATCGTTCAATTCGGCGCCATCCAGGCCACTGCGTCTCCGCTTGGGGACGCGGGCGAGATCGAGCAGGCGATCGCCGCCTTTGCGCGCTCACCGAGCGGCGGCCTCATCGTCGCGCCGAGCGCTGAAGCATCGCCTTATCACGACTTGATCGTCACCCTGGCGGCGCGGCACAAATTACCGGCGGTCTATAGCGACTATTCCATGGTCAGCGACGGCGGTTTGCTCTCCTATGGGCCAGATCGCATAGACCAGTTCCGCCGGGCAGCCGGTTATGTCGACCGCATTCTCAAAGGCCAGAAACCTGCCGAGCTGCCGGTGCAGGCGCCGAACAAATTCGAATTGGTGATCAATCTGAAAACCGCCAAGGCGCTTGGTATCGCGATACCGCCGGCGCTGGTTGCGGCGGCCGACGAGGTGATCGAATGAGCGGGAGATCGTCATACGCGGGCATAGCCGCATCGCTCTATGGATTGCCGGGTCAAGCCCGGCAATGACGATGAATGAGTTTATGCGGCGCGGCTCGTTTGATTCGCTATTCGCCGCGCCATTGCGGCGGGCGCTTGTTGAGGAACGCATCCAGACCTTCGCGGAAATCGCGGCTCATATAGCACATCAAAATTAAGTCCTCGCCTTCCTCGCGCGACAGCCGCCGCTGCAGCCGGACCAGAGCCTGTTTGGTGGCGTTGAGCGTGAGCGGCGCATGGCCGGCGATCAGCGTCGCAAGCTCGCCGGCGCGCTGCGCCAAGGCAGCTGTGTCCTCGACCACTTCGTTGAGCAAGCCGAGGCTGGCCGCTTCCTCGGCGCCGACGAGCCGCGCGGTGAAGATCAAGTCTTTCACCCGTGCCGGTCCGACCAGCGCGGTGAGCCGGCTGATGTTCGACATCGACAGGCAATTGCCGAGCGTGCGCGCGATCGGAAAGCCGATCTTGGTCGTCTTGGTGCCGATGCGCAGATCGCAGCAGGCGGCAATGCCGGCGCCGCCGCCGGTGCAGGCGCCGGTAATGGCGGCGATCGTTGGCACGCGGCACTGTTCGAGCTGGGTGAGCACGCGGTCGATGCGCGATTCATAGTCAAGCGCGTGCTGCGGCGTGGTGAAGGCGCGGAATTGATTGATATCGGTGCCCGACGCGAACGCCTTGTCGCCGGCGCCCGTCAATACCAGCACCTTGATCGAACGGTCGCGGTTGGCCTGGTCGCAGATTTCGGCAAGGCGCTCATACATCGCAAACGTAAAGGCATTGCGCGCCTGCGGACGATTGAACGTGACGCGGCCGATGCCGTCGCGCAGCTCGTAGAGAATGTCTGGGGCGGTTTGCGTTTGTTGTTCCATTGTTACTCAGTCTCGTTTGATCGCACTTGCGCCTCTTACTGACGTCATCCTGAGGTGCCCGCCGCAGGCGGGCCTCGAAGGATACGGCCGACTCGGCAGCCGAAATCGGTTACCCGATTTCGGAAAACGATTTATGCCCAAGTCGGCCAGGGCCGACTTGGTTCGAGGCTCGCTAACGCTCGCACCTCAGGGTGACGGAGAACGATCTCCTAAAGCACCTTTCCCGGATTTAAAATTCCCTTCGGATCGAGCATGCGTTTGAGGCTGCGCATCAGATCAAGCGCCACCGGGTCTTTCACGGATGGCAACAGGTCGCGTTTCATCACGCCGACGCCGTGCTCGGCCGAAATCGAGCCGCCGTATTTCTTCACCACCGCGAATACCGCGGCATTGACCTCGTCCCAGCGCTTGAGGAATTCGCCCTTATCGGCGCCGACCGGTTGATTGACGTTGTAGTGAATGTTGCCGTCGCCGAGGTGGCCGAATGGCAGCGGCCGCGCGCCGGGAATGAGCGCGGTCACCGCGGCGTCGGCTTCGCTGATGAAAGCCGGCACGGCGGCGACCGGCACCGAAATATCGTGCTTGATCGAGCCGCCGGCGTAGCGCTGCACCTCGCCGAACATTTCGCGCACGCGCCAGAACGCCTTGCCCTGCTCGATACTCTCGGCGATCGTCGCGTCAAGAACGAGGCCGCGTTCCATGCCTTCGGCCAGCACCGCTTCGAGGAGTGTGCGCAGGCCCTCGCGCTGCTGCGACGAAAGCTCCATCAGTACGTACCAGGCATGCGGCGAGGCAAGCGGATCGCGGCAGCCTTGCGCGTGACGCAGCACCAGCTCGATGCCGGCCCGCGTCATGATCTCGAAGCTCGTGACGTCGCCGCCGCTGCGCTCCTGGGCGATGCCGAGAAGTTCGAGCGCGGCTTGCGCCGAAGCGACGCCGGCAAACGCGGTTTCGACCGATCGCGGCCGCGGCACGAGCCGCAACACCGCGGCGGTGATTACCCCGAGCGTGCCTTCGGCGCCGATGAACAGGTTTTTCAGATCGTAGCCGGTATTGTCCTTCTTCAGCTTATTGAGATCGTTGAGCACGCGGCCGTCGGCCAGCACCACTTCGACGCCGAGCGCATGCGCGCGGGCGATGCCATGCGCAATCGCCGCGGTGCCGCCGGCATTGGTGGAGAGGTTGCCGCCGATAGTGCAGGTCCCTTCGGAGGGAAGGAGCTGCGGATAGAGCCGGTCGGCGGCGGCGGCCGCTTCACGCGCGCGCTGCAAGGTGACGCCGGCCTCACAGGTGATGGTGTAGGAAGTCGGATCGACCTCGCGGATGCGATCGAGCCGATTGAGCGACAGCACGATCTCGTTGTGATGTGGGATCTGGCCGCCGACGAGCCCGGTATTGCCGCCCTGCGGCACGATCGGCGTTGCCGTCTCGTTGGCAAGCCGCAAAATCGCCGAGACTTCGGCGACCGATCCCGGCCGCAGCACCATCGGCGAATGGCCGCGGAACAGGTCACGCATTTCGACGAGATAAGGCGTTTGCGCCTGCGGATCGGTGATGGCGTATTTGTCGCCAACGATTGCGGCAAAGCGTGCGAGCAGCTTCTGGTCGAGTTTCTTGTCTGAATTGGCTGGCGGCTTATCGAGCATCGGGCGTTTCCGGCGGAGCGCGTTCTATACAGGATAAATGACAGCCGGCCGGAGCCGGCGCAAGCGCGGCCTTCGCTCTTCAATGCGCCTTGAGAAAGGACGTGTAAGCCTCTTCCGCGGCGCTCCAGCGCCTCCTTGCTGCTGCCGCTCATCACCACGTCGAGAACAAACTCGTTACCGTCTTTGTCGGAGTCGATGCCGAACGCGCCGATCTCATAGGCCTGCTGCGCCTTGTCCGGATTATCGAAGGCGAAGCGAATGAACGCCGGCTTGCCGTTACTGCGTTCGACGGAAGCGAGCTCGGAGATTTTCGCCTTGGCATTCGCCGCCACCCAGCGCGCATTGCTGACGCGCGCGAACTCGGCAAGCGTCTGCTGCTTATCGCGGTGATAAAACACCTCCACATAGATCAGCGGGTCGGCGGTGGCGAAGCTCGTTCCGTTTGGCACCATGACCTGGATTTTATTTTGCCGGCTGGCTTGCCTGTCGATCGTCCAACCGTCCGGCGGGGTGAGCACGAGCTGATAGGACGCGCAAAGCTGCTGGCCGCACGGGTTCAGAAATTTCTGCACTTCGGCGCGGGCCGGGGCGGCGTAAGCGATCAGAGCGGCGGCAAGAAAGGCGATGGCTTGGGAATGAGCGAAGAGAACAATTTTTCCCCTCCCCCCTTGAGGGGGAGGGTTAGGGAGGGGGGTATCTGAATGAATAAAGTGACCCCCCTCCCGATCCGCTTCGCGGATCGACCTTCCCCTCAAGGGGGAGGTGAAATTTGTAATCGCCTCATTTCGTTATTCCTCGGTGTCGTCACCGCGCCGCGCGGCGCAGCCGGTCGTTGATCGCTTCGCCAAGCCCCTCATCGGGGATCGGCATCACCGCGATTGCTGTGGCGCCGAGCGCGTCGAGCGCGCGTAGATGTAAAAACAGACTCGCCGCCGCCTCGATCGGATCGCCGCGCGCCGAAAGGTTCAGCACTTTCGTCGCGCGCGCGGCGCCTTCGGCAAGCTGCGGGCCGAAGGCCAGCAAGGCTTCACCGGGCGCGACGGCTCTCACGTCGAGCCGCAACGGCGTGCGCGGCGCATAGTGCGACTCCAGCATGCCCGGCGCGCGCGGCGCATTTTTCGCGGTCGAGAGCGCCGATGCGTCGGCGAGCGGCTGGCCCAATACGCGTTCGATCGCCTCGCGCGTGATGCCGCCCGGTCGCAACAGCGCCGGCGTGTCGAGGCAGGCGATGATGGTCGATTCCACGCCGACCGGCGTCGTGCCGCCATCGACGATGAGATCGACGCGGCCATCGAGATCGGCGAGCACATGCGCAGCCGTCGTCGGCGAAACATGACCGGAAGGGTTGGCCGACGGCGCCACCACCGGCCCGCCAAACTCTCGGAGAATGTCTTGCGCGACCGGATGCGCCGGCACCCGCACGGCGATGCTGTCGAGCCCGGCAGTGGCGAGGTCGGCGACCAGGCAGCCTGCCGTCTTCGGTAAGACCAGCGTCAGCGGTCCGGGCCACAACGCGTCGGCGAGCCGCGCCGCCGCCGCATCGAACCGCGCCAGCTTCCGCGCCGCCGCGGCGCTCGCGACATGCGCGATCAGCGGATTGAAAGAAGGCCGGCCTTTCGCTGCATAGAGCCGCGCAACGGCGGCGCCGTCGGCTGCATTGGCGCCAAGGCCGTAGACCGTCTCGGTCGGGAACGCGACCAGCCCGCCGGCAGCGAGGAGGCGTGCCGCTTCGGCAATTGCCGCGGCATCCGCCGTCAACACGCGCGTTTTCGCTTCGGCCATTACCCGGGCTGTCATTGCTGTACCTTTGCGCCTAAATAGCATGGACGCGCGGCGGGCAGGGCGCGGAATAGACGGCCGCTTGCCGGCCCGAAACGGTGCTTGTATAAGCCGCGTCGTTAGTCGGAGTGTGGCTCAGCCTGGTAGAGCACCTCGTTCGGGACGAGGGGGTCGCAGGTTCAAATCCTGCCACTCCGACCAATACTTAGCAAAAATCGTCGCTTGCGCCGCCAATACCTCCGCCAATTCATCGCGGAACGTTATGCGAACCTGCGCGTCCGGCTTAAGGTCCGTGAGGTTGCCCTACCCGTCATCGCAGTGTAACGCGCGACATCTAACCTCCCGCGGATTTCATGCCCCGGCGTGTCCAGTAGATCGCCTGGCTCGAGCTGTCGCGCGTGCCCCAACCTGCCTTGTTCGACTCGTCGAAGCAGGCAAATGCACGCTCGACGAGCGGCAATTCGACGCCGCGTGTTTTGGCCTCCGCCAGCATGGTGGCAAGATCCTTGCGGCAGGACGCGAGGTCGTAGGTGCCGGGAGCAGTATCGTCGCCACCGAGCAGTTGGGCGACCACAGCGGCGCGGCCCTTGAGCGCGTTCGTCCCGCCTCCGCTGTCGGAGAAGATATCGACAAGGCGTACAGGATCGATGCCCAGATGACGACTGATCGCGAAGGCTTCCCCGAAAGCCTGCCAGGATACGAGCATTGGCAGATTGATCGCGAGTTTCATGCTCGCTCCCGCGCCGATGTCGCCGCAATGCTCGATGCGACGGCATAATTGTTCGAGCATCGGCTTTGCTCGGGCGAGATCGGCATCGCTGCCGCCGACAAAACCAAAGAGCTTGCCTTGTCGCGCCGGCCCGGTGGTGCCGCCGACCGGACATTCGATAAAGGCCGCACCCTTGGCGCGCAGCTTTTCCGCAAGCTCGATTTCCGTTTGCGGCTGTACCGTACTCATGTCGATGAAGAGCTTGCCCTTGAGTTCCGCCGCAAGCAGGCCCGATGGCGC
>DASZCJ010000226.1:0-2046 GCA_035943155.1 Xanthobacteraceae bacterium
GCTTTCGACTTGGAACACGCCGACCGAATCCGCGCGCGATAGCATCTGATAGACCGCGGGATCGTCCTGCGGCAGCGTGGCGAGCGAATAATCCAGCCCGTAATGCGTTTTCAGAAGATCGAGTCCGCGCCTTAGGCAGCTCAGCATGCCAAGCGCCAGCACGTCGACTTTCATCAGTCCGAGCGTGTCGATGTCGTCCTTGTCCCATTCGATGAAAGTGCGATCGTCCATGGCGGCATTGCCGATCGGCACCGTCTCATCGAGCGGCGCGCGTGTGAGTACGAAGCCGCCGACATGCTGCGAGAGATGGCGCGGAAAACCGATCAGTTCGTCGGCGAGCGCAACGGCCTGCCGGATCGCCGGATTTGACGGATCGAGGCCGGCTTGGCGGATGTGGTCGTCGGGATAGCCGTCGCCATAACCCCATACCGTCTTGGCCAGTGTGGCGGTCACGTCTTCGGTTAGGTTTAAGGCTTTGCCGACCTCGCGGATGGCGCGGCGGGATCGGTAATGCACGACTGTGGCGCAGATCGCCGCGCGATGGCGGCCGTAGCGCCGGTAAATGTATTGAATGATCTCTTCGCGCCGCTCATGCTCGAAATCGACATCGATATCGGGCGGCTCGTCGCGATTTTCGGAAATGAACCGGGCGAATAAGAGATTGCTTTTGTCCGGATTGACCGAAGTGATGCCGAGACAAAAGCAGACCGCGCTATTGGCCGCTGAGCCGCGGCCTTGGCAGAGGATTTCCTTGTCCTGGGTTCGCGCGAATAAAACCACGTCATGGACGGTGAGGAAGTAGCGCGCATAATCAAGTTTGCCGATGAGCGTGAGTTCGTCGTTAAGCCGCTTGCGAACATCGTCGGGAATGCCGTTGGGATATTTGTCTTTCGGGTAGCGCTTTTGCGCTCCCGCCCAGGTGAGATCCTCCAGATGCTCTTGGGCGGTCTTGCCCGGCGGCACTGGCTCGTCGGGATATTCGTATTTGAGTTCGTCAAGCGAGAAGCGGCATGATTGGGCGATGGCGAGCGTGCGGGCAATGGCGTCGGGAAAGGCGGCGAACAGCCGCGCCATTTCCGCCGGCGCTTTGAGATGTCGCTCGGCATTGACCGACAGCCGCAAGCCGGCTTCGGCGATGGTGCATTTCTCGCGGATGCAGGTGAGCACGTCGACGAGCGGCCGCCGCTCCGGCGCGTGATAGAACACGTCATTGACCGCGACGAGCGGCGCGCCGCATTGGGCGCCGAGCTCGACCAAAAGACCGAGCCGGCACGGCTCGTCGCCATGATGATAATGCACGCCGGCAAGAAACGTGCGTCCCGGCGCCGCGCGAACTAAGGCGGCGAGGCGGATAGTGAAGCTATCCATCCGCCCCCGCGAAGCGGGGGAGGATGAATGAGCCGCCGCCGCCGGCAGCGCGATAAAAATCTGACCTTCGGCGGCGTTAACAATCTCCGCGAAGCTCAAATGACATTCGCTTTTCTTAGCTTTGAGATTGCCGGCGGTGATCAGGCGGCAGAGCCGGCCATAGGCGGCGCGATCGGTCGGATAGGTGAGCACTTCGAAGCCATCGGTGGTCACCAGGCGCGTGCCGACTAAGAGTTTTATGTTTCGCTTTTTCGCTTCGTCATAGGCGCGGACTACGCCGGCAAAAGAATTGCGGTCGGCGATGCCGATAGCGGTCAGTCCGAGATCATCGGCGCGGGCTACCATTTCCTGCGGATGCGAGGCGCCGCGAAGGAAGGAAAAATTAGTTGTTACAGCGAGCTCGGCATAGGCGCTCATTTACATTCTCACGCGAACAAACTTAGGCAAACAAGCAAAATCAGCAAACAAACCATCTCAAGCAAACAAGCCATGCACGAACCAGCGCGCCGCCGCGGTTTCGCGGCCGTAAAGGCCTTCACGATAGAGCCAGAAGCGATGGCCTGCGCCGTCCTCGACGAAATAGTAATCGCGGGTGAGGCTCTCTTCCTTTCCCCCCGCTTGCGGGGAAGGGAAGGGTAGGGGATTGCGCCACCATTCCTCGGCGATCCGTTCCGGACC
>DASZCJ010000227.1:0-5694 GCA_035943155.1 Xanthobacteraceae bacterium
CGGCGACAGTGGCTCATCTGGCGCGCGGCCCGGCGGCCGCGGCGGATCTTCCGCTAGAGCATGATCCCGAAAAGTGGATACCGGTTTTCGGGAAAGGTCATGCTAAAACAATAAGCTAAAGCGAAATGATGATCCAATTTAAAGACACTTCGCTTTGGTCCGCCGTGCACCCATCCCTAAAACCCGTCCCTAAAACCCGTCCGTCAAAGCATGCAGCGTGAATAAGCCGAAAACAAAGATGCGGAAATTTCGTGCCGCGATCACCGGCGTTCACGGCTATGTGCCGCCGGACGTGCTGAGCAATGCCGAATTGGCCGAAATGGTCGACACCAGCGATGAGTGGATCGTCGAACGCACGGGCATCAAGGAGCGGCGCATCCTCAAAGGCAAGGGCTTGGGCACCTCGCATATGGGCGCGCAAGCGGTCGAGGCCCTGTTGACCAAGACCGCGACCTCACCGGACGAGATCGATCTTTTGATCTGTGCGACGACGACCCCCGATTTTGTCTTTCCCTCGACCGCAAATCTCATCTGCGAAATGTGCGGCATCCGCTGGATCGGCAGCTTCGACGTGCAAGCCGCCTGTTCCGGCTTCATCTACGCGCTTACGGTTGCTTCGCAATTCATCGAGAACGGAAAGTCCAAAAAAATCATTGTGGTCGGCGCGGACAAAATGTCGTCGATCATCGACTATACCGACCGCGCGACTTGCGTGCTGTTCGGCGATGGAGCCGGCGCGGTACTGCTCGAGCCGAACAAAAAGTTCGGGATAACCGACACGCTGATCTCGTCCGATGGGTCTGGCATGCCGCATCTACATCAAAAAGCGGGCGGCAGCCGGATGCCGCCGACAGCCGAAACCGTGGCGAAGCGCTTGCACTACGTTCATCAGGAGGGCGCGGCCGTTTACAAGTTCGCCGTCGCCCGCATGGCCGAGGTCGCCGGCGAATTGATGAAGCGCAATCGGCTCAATGCCGACGACGTTGATTGGCTGGTGCCGCATCAGGCCAATCGGCGCATCATCGAAGCAACGGCCGAGCGCATGAAGCTTCCGCCCGAGCGGGTGATGGTCACCATCCAAAAATTCGGCAACACGACGGCGGCGACGATCCCGCTCTGCCTGTGGGACTATGAAAGCCGCCTCAAGGCCGGCGACCGGCTGATCTTGGCAGCGTTCGGCGGCGGCTTCACCTGGGGCGGCGCCTACCTGACCTGGGCCTATGACGGGAAGGATGTGAGTGGCGAGTAACGACCTCGCTATTCGCTAATCGCCACTCGCTTGTTTCACTTCCGCCTCGACATCGGCAGATACTCGCGCAGTGGCGCGCCGGTATAAAGCTGCCGCGGCCGGCCGAGCTTCTGGTGCGGGTCTTCGATCATCTCCTTCCACTGCGCGATCCAGCCGACGGTGCGCGCCAGCGCGAACAGCACGGTAAACATCGCCGTGGGGAAGCCCATCGTGCGCAAGGTGATGCCCGAATAGAAATCGACGTTCGGATAAAGCTTCTTCTCGATGAAATACTCGTCATGCAGCGCGATCTTCTCGAGCTCCATCGCGACATCGAGCAGCGGGTCCTTGATGCCAAGCTCGTTGAGCACCTCATAGCAGGTCTTCTGCATGATCTTGGCGCGGGGATCGTAGTTCTTGTAGACACGATGGCCGAAGCCCATCAGGCGGAATGAATCCTTCGGATCTTTCGCGCGCTTGATGTATTCGGGAATGCGATCGACGGTACCGATCTCGCCGAGCATTTTCAGCGCCGCCTCGTTGGCGCCACCATGCGCCGGACCCCATAGGCAGGCGATGCCGGCGGCGATGCAGGCAAATGGATTAGCGCCGGTCGAGCCGGCAAGCCGGACCGTCGAGGTCGAGGCATTCTGTTCGTGATCGGCGTGGAGCGTGAAGATCCGGTCCATTGCGCGCGACAGCACCGGATTGACTTTGTATTCCTCGCACGGCACCGCGAAACACATGCGCAGGAAGTTCGATGCGTAATCGAGCTTGTTATTGGGATAGATGAATGGCTGACCGACCGAGTATTTGTAGGCCATGGCCGCAAGCGTCGGCATCTTGGCGATCATGCGGATCGACGCGATCATCCGCTGGGTCGGATCGGTGATGTCGGTCGAGTCATGATAGAAGGCCGAGAGCGCGCCGACGCAGCCGACCATCACCGCCATCGGATGAGCATCGCGCCGGAATCCTTGAAAGAACCGGCTCATCTGCTCGTGGATCATCGTGTGATGGGTCACGCGATCGACGAAGTCCGCTTTCTGCGACGCCGTCGGCAGCTCGCCATAGAGCAGCAAATAACAGGTTTCGAGAAAGTCGCCGTGTTCGGCGAGATCGGCAATCGGATAACCGCGATAGAGCAGGACGCCCTTATCGCCGTCGATATAAGTGATCTTGGATTCACAGCTGCCGGTCGAGGTGTAGCCGGGGTCGTACGTGAAAATGCCAGCCTCGGCGTAGAGCTTGCTGACGTCCAACACCTCCGGCCCAATCGTGCCGTCATAAACAGGAAACGAATAGCTCTTATTGCCGAGCGTAATCGTGCCGGTCTTTATGTTGGCGCCGGTCTTCGCGTCCATGGTTTTATCCTCGATATACGACTTGCAAGACTGAACCGTAGCCGCTCGCGCGCGCGTCGCCTGGAGCGGTCGGGCGGCACAATTCGACCCGCCGATTTGGCGTAGCTCAAGCGACTTTGCACTGCAAGATAATAGCCGATTACGCGGGCGAAAGGGGACCAAGCGGCGAAAAACTGCGGCGGAATGCGGCTGTCCGGCTGGTGGGTTAGCCCATTTAATGCGCAGCCTGATCTGCAAGCCGGTTAAGGCTCTCGGTTTTACCGAGCAGCGTAAGAACCTCAAAGATCCCGGGCGATGTCGTGCGTCCGGTTAGCGCCGCCCGCAATGGCTGCGCCACCGCACCGAGCTTGGCGCCGTGGCGCTCGGCAAAGCCGCGCACCGCATGCTCGGTGGCCTCGGCGGTCCAGGGCTCCACATCGGCGAGTTCGGCGGCGACCTCGCGCAGCAGCGCCCGTGCGCCGTCATTAAGAACGCCTTCGGCTTTCTCATCGAGCGGGATTGGTCGATCGGCGAAGAGAAAGCGCGCGCCGTCGATGATTTCGAGCAGCGTCTTGGCGCGTTCTTTCAGGCTTGGCATGGCCACAAGCCATTGCTTGCGCACCGATGGCGTCATCTTGGCGGCGATCTCGATTCCGCCGGCAATATGCGGCAGCAGCCGGTCGATCGCTTCCAGCAATTCGGCATCGCTTGTCTGGCGAATGTAATGTCCGTTGAGATTTTCCAGTTTGGCGAAATCAAATCGCGCCGGCGAGCGGCCGATCTGCGGCAGATCGAAAGCCGCGACCATTTCCTCGGTCGAAAATATTTCCTGATCGCCGTGGCTCCAGCCGAGCCGGACCAGGTAATTGCGCAATGCAGCCGGCAGGTAGCCCATCGCGCGGTAGGCGTCGATACCGAGCGCGCCATGACGCTTCGACAGTTTGGACCCGTCCGGACCGTGGATCAGCGGAATATGCGCCATGATCGGCACCGGCCAACCGAGCGCGTCGTAGATCTGCTTCTGTCGCGCGGCGTTGGTCAGATGGTCGTCGCCGCGGATCACGTGCGTGATGGCCATGTCATGATCGTCGACGACGACCGCCAACATGTAAGTCGGCGTGCCGTCGGAGCGCAGCAACACGAGATCGTCGAGGTTCTCGTTCTGCCAAACGACGCGGCCTTGAACCTGGTCCTCGATGATCGTCTCGCCGGTGGGCGGTGCTTTGAGCCGGATCGCGGGCTTCATGCCGGGCGGCGCTTCGCTCGGATCGCGATCGCGCCAGCGGCCGTCATAAAGCTTGGCGCGGCCTTCACGCCGCGCTGCCTCGCGCATTTGGGTAAGTTCCTCGGGACTGGCGTAGCAGCGGTAGGCGCGCCCGGCCGCCAACAACTGTTCGACCACTTCGCGGTGGCGCTGCGACCGCGCGAACTGATAGACGGTGTCGCCGTCCCAGGTGATGCCAAGCCATTTCAGGCCGTCGAGAATGGCGTCGATCGCGGCCTGCGTGGAGCGCTCGCGGTCGGTGTCTTCGATGCGCAAGAGCATCTTTCCGCCACGGCCGCGTGCGTAAAGCCAATTGAATAAAGCGGTGCGCGCGCCGCCGATGTGGAGAAAACCGGTAGGCGAGGGGGCAAAGCGGGTGACAACGATCATGTCTGCCGGGTTCTAAATTGCCGGGTTCTAAGGACGCCGGCCCGTCTACCACATATATCTGCGAAAAGGATGAAGGCGTGCAAAGTAGCGGGTTGGGCTTGACCCGATCCGCCGACTTGTCCAATCCGAAGGCTCGCAATCTCGAAGACCACTGACGGTGAAAATGTCGGTTGCTGAAAATATAACGCGCGAGGCCGGTCAGGATTTCATCCGTGACATTGTGCGGGCCGACCTCGCGTCCGGCCGGCACAAAACCGTAATCACGCGGTTTCCGCCGGAGCCGAACGGCTATCTCCATATCGGCCATGCCAAGTCGATTTGCCTCAATTTCGGCATCGCCGAGGAATTCGGTGGCCAGTGTAATCTGCGCTACGACGACACCAACCCAACCAAGGAAGACCAAGAATATATCGACGCTATCGAGCGCGACGTTCGCTGGCTTGGCTTCGATTGGGGACGCCATCTTTACCACGCGTCGGATTATTTCGAAGAGCTCTGCGCTTGGGCCGAAGACCTGATCCGCGCCGGCAAAGCCTATATCGACGATCAGAGCCAGGAAGAGATGCGCGCGACCCGCGGCACGCTCACCGAGCCGGGCACCAACAGTCCGTTTCGCGAACGCGCGGTCGAGGAAAATCTCGACCTGTTCCGCCGCATGCGCGCGGGCGAATTCGCCAACGGCGCGCGCGTGCTGCGCGCCAAGATCGACATGGCCTCCGGCAACATCAATCTGCGCGATCCGGTGCTCTATCGCATTCTCCATGCCGAACATCCGCGCACCGGCAAGGCGTGGTGCATCTATCCGAGCTATGACTTCGCGCACGGCCAATCGGACGCCATCGAGCGCATCACGCATTCGCTGTGCACGCTCGAATTCGAGGATCACCGGCCGCTTTACGATTGGCTGTTGGACAACCTGCCAGTGCCCTCGCATCCGCATCAATACGAATTCGCGCGGCTCAACCTGACCCACACCATTCTGTCGAAACGCGTGCTCACTGAACTCGTGCGCGGCGGACATGTCAGCGGCTGGGACGATCCGCGCATGCCGACGCTTGCCGGACTGCGCCGCCGCGGCGTGCCACCCGCGGCCATTCGCGAATTCATCCGGCGGATCGGCGTCGCCAAGGCCAACAGCGTGGTTGACGCCGGCATGCTCGATTTCGCAATCCGCGAACATCTCAACAAGATCGCGGAGCGGCGCATGGCGGTGCTACGGCCGCTCAAGGTCATCATCGAAAATTATCCGGACGGTAAAAGCGAGGAGCTCGAAGCGGTCAATCATCCCGACGATGGCGCCGCCGGCACGCGCCGCATCCGGTTCGGACGCGAATTGTTCATCGAGCGCGACGATTTCATGGAGAACCCGCCCAAGAAATTCTTTCGCCTGTCGCCGGGCACGGAGGTCCGGCTGCGCTACGCCTTTTTCATCACCTGCCGCGAGGCGGTGAAGGATGCGTCGGGCGAGG
>DASZCJ010000228.1:0-2272 GCA_035943155.1 Xanthobacteraceae bacterium
AATCGCTGCAGAGCAATCCGAATGGCAAGCTCATCCTGGTGAGCGCCATTAATCCGACGCCGGCCGGCGAAGGCAAGACGACGACGACAGTCGGCCTCACCGACGCGCTCAATCACATCGGCAAGAAAGCGATGCTGTGCATCCGCGAGCCGTCGCTTGGGCCGTCATTCGGCGTCAAGGGCGGCGCAGCCGGCGGCGGCTATGCGCAGGTCGTGCCGATGGAAGACATCAACCTGCACTTCACCGGCGATTTCCACGCTATCACTTCGGCTAATAATTTGCTCGCCGCCTTGATCGACAATCACATTTATTTCGGCAATGCGCTCGGCATCGATTCACGTCGCATCGCTTGGCGGCGCGTGCTCGATATGAACGACCGAGCGCTGCGTTCGATCGTTTCCTCACTCGGCGGTGTAGCTAATGGGTACCCGCGCGAGGACGGCTTCGATATTACCGTCGCGTCGGAAGTGATGGCGATCTTCTGCCTGGCGCGTAATCTGGACGATCTAAAGAACCGGCTCGGCAATATCGTCGTAGCCTATACCCGCGACCGCAAGCCGATCCGTGCGCGCGATCTCAAAGCGCACGGCGCTATGGCGGTGCTTCTTAAAGATGCGCTCGCGCCCAATCTCGTGCAGACGTTGGAAGGAACTCCGGCTTTCATCCATGGCGGCCCGTTCGCCAACATTGCGCATGGCTGTAACTCGGTCCTGGCGACGACGACCGCGCTCAAGCTTGCCGATTACGTGGTGACTGAAGCCGGATTCGGCGCCGATCTCGGCGGCGAGAAGTTTATCGACATCAAATGCCGCAAGGCCGGCATCGCACCCGACTGCATGGTTTTGGTGGCGACGATACGCGCGCTCAAAATGCACGGCGGAGTCAAAAAAGAGGATCTCAAGGCCGAGAACCTCAAGGCGCTCGAAGCGGGCATGGCCAATCTGCAGCGTCACGTCGAGAACGTGCAGAAATTCGGTATTGTCCCGTTAGTCTCGATCAATCGCTTTTCCGCCGACACCGAGGCGGAAATCAAATTGGTTCAGGACAAGTGCAAAGCGCTTGGCGTGGAAGCGTTGATGGCCGATCATTGGGCCATGGGCGGAGCCGGTGCTGCCGATGTCGCGCGCGCTGTGGTCAAGATCGCGGAAAGCGGCAAGAGCAAACTCAAATTCCTCTATCCGGACGATATGCCGCTGTTCGAAAAGATCCGCACGATCGCCAAGGAAATCTACCGCGCCAAGGACGTTACCGCGGACAAGTCGGTGCGCGATCAGCTCGCCAGCTTCGAGGCAATGGGCTGCGGCAAGTTCCCGATCTGCGTCGCCAAGACCCAATACAGCTTCTCGACCAATCCGGACGCCAAGGGCGCGCCGGCCGATCACGTCATCAATGTGCGAGAGGTCCGGCTGTCGGCGGGAGCCGAATTCATTGTCGCGATCTGCGGTGAGATCATGACCATGCCCGGACTGCCGAAGGTCCCGGCGGCAGATTCGATCGACCTCGGCCCGGATGGCCGCATCGTCGGCTTGTTCTGAGCGCGGCAAACTGAATGCAGCGCCCTGTTCCCATTGACGTTTTTGCGTTCTAAAAGGAAACGATGACCGTCACCGAGCCGCCGCAAACATTGTCGCCCGAAAAGGGCGGGCGCGACGGCCGACGCCGGGGCCCGCGCACGCCAAAGGGCCGCCAAATCGAGCCACGCGCGCTTGAGGAAATTCGTTCGCTCCTTGGCGAGCGCGAGCGTCGGCGCGATCTGTTGATCGAGCATTTGCACCTGATTCAGGATCGCTACGGTCATCTTTCGGCCGCGCATCTCGCCGCTTTGGCGCAGGAAATGCGGCTCGCTTTGACCGAGGTCTATGAGGTCGCAACCTTCTACGCTCATTTCGATGTGGTGAAGGAAGGCGAGACGCCGCCGCCAACGGTGACGGTACGCGTCTGCGATTCGCTGTCCTGCGCGCTCAATGGCGCGGAGCGGCTTCTTGCCGAATTACCAAAAAAGCTCGGCACTGGCGCGCGCGTCGTCCGCGCGCCCTGCATGGGCGCCTGCGATAGTGCGCCGGTTTGCGCCGTCGGCCATGTCCAGGTCACCCAGGCCGATGCCGCCAAAGTAGCGGCAGTCGCTGGGAAGCTGCCGCACCCACATGTTTATCCGACGCCGACTCCATTCGAAGCTTATTGCGGCGCCGGCGGCTATGAGCTTCTCAAGGCGTGCCTTGCCGGGACGCGTACCCGCGACGAGATCATCAAGATCGTCAGCGATGCGGGATTG
>DASZCJ010000229.1:0-2267 GCA_035943155.1 Xanthobacteraceae bacterium
AAGATCGCCGCCGTCATCGTGTAGAGCGGTACGCCGATGCGCTTGCCAGCAAGATCCTTCGGGCTCTTGATTCCCGATTTGCGATTGATCGCGATGAAGCCAAGCCGGAACGCGATCGACGGGAACACCGGAATAGCAACGAACGGGCATTCGCGGTTGGCGAAGCGCTGGATGAATTCAGAACTGGAATATTCGGCGACATCGAACTCTTGACCGCCCGACATGCGATCGAAGATCGGCCGCGGCTCATCGATAGGGATGAAATTGAGATCGATGCCGTCGGGCTTCACCTCGCCGGTATAAAGCGCCAGCATCCGGTCATAGAGCGCGCAGGCAAACGAAAGCTGCAGCTTGGACATCGCTGTCCTGTACTCCCTTCTGTTATGACTTCAGGTCTAGCACGCAGCCGGAAAAGCTGCGCATGCAAAATAAATCGCCTCAACGCAAATCTTTGCGCAAAATCTTGCCGATATTGCTTTTCGGCAGTGAGTCGGCAAATTCGATAATCGTCGGCACTTTATAGCCGGCCAGGTTGGCGCGCATAAATTTTGTCAACTCGACTTTGTCGAGCGCCGGATCGCTGCGCACAATGAACAGCTTCACCGTCTGGCCGCTGCGCGCGTCCGGTACGCCGATCACCGCGGCTTCGCGGACACCGGGATATTGCATGGCAATGTCTTCCACCTCACTGGGAAAAGCCTTAAAGCCCGACACATTGATCATGTCCTTCTTGCGATCGAGCAACTTTAGGAATCCTTCGGAATCGAACGCGCCGATGTCGCCGGTATGCAGCCAGCCGTCGGCGGTCAGGACCTGTTTAGTTTGCTCGGGGCGCTGCCAATAGCCCAGCATCACTTGCGGGCCGCGCACGCAAATCTCGCCCGCTTCGCCGGTCGGCAGCACGTTGCCGTGATCGTCGCGGATCGTCACTTCGGTCGACGGCAACGGCAGCCCGACGGTACCTTGCCGTGGCGCGAAGAACGGATTGATGCTGACGACTGGCGAAGCCTCGGTCAGTCCATAGCCTTCGACTACTTGGCTGCCGGTGATTTCGCGCCAGCGCTTGGCCACCTGGCTTTGGATCGCCGCACCGCCGCCGACCGCGACCCGCAAGGCGGAAAAATCGACAGTGGCAAATTCCGGCACGTTGATAAGCGCATTGAACAAAGTATTGACGCCGGACATCCAGGTAATCTTCGCCTCGCGCATGGTGCGGATGAGCCGATGCAGATCGCGGGGGTCGGGGATGAGAATATTCAATCCGCCCATTAGCGCGAACGGCAGCAAGTTCGCGGTCATCGAGAAGATGTGATAGAGCGGCAGCGGCGTGAGCACGCGCTCATGTTCGGCGGTGACGCTCGATCCGGTCCAGGCGCGGCACTGCAGCGTATTGGCGATGAGATTGCGATGCGTCAGCATCGCGCCTTTTGGCTCACCCGTCGTTCCACCGGTATATTGCAGCAATGCGATATCGCTGCCGCGCGGACGGGCATCATCATAATGCGCGCTGGGCGGCCGCGCGCAGGCGTCTTGCAGCATCGTGAATTTTTCAAACCGCCACGGCGCGACCGCGTGCCGGATATACGTATTGGCAAAATTGAATGCCCAGCGCTTGAGCAGCGGCACGAAATCGCCGAGCCGCGCCACGACGACGTGCCGGATTTTTGTTTGCGCAAGGATCTGTTGCAGCTTATGGGCGAAATTCTCCAGGATCACGATAAGGTCGGCGCCGGAATCGACGAGCTGCTGCGCCAGTTCACGCGGCGTATAGAGCGGATTGACATTGACGACGACGAGCCCGGCGCGGAGCGTTCCGAGAAACGTCACCGGATAAGCCAGCATGTTTGGCAGCATCAGCGCGACGCGATCGCCGGCGCGGCAACCGACTTGCTCGATCAGGAAAGCCGCGAAGTCGCGGCTGTCGCGGTCCCACTCGGCAAAGGTCATCTGCGCGCCAAGACATTCGAAGGCCGGCCGCGTTGCATGTTGCCGGCAGGCATCGATCAACATCGCTGCGAGCGATGGATACGCGTCCGGATCGATCGTCTTGGGCACGCCCGCAGGATAGGAAGCGAACCAGATGGGTTCCGCTGCCGGAGCCGCGGCCGGGGCAGTTTCGCCAGGCAACAGTACTGTCATGGGTCAATCTCGCGCGTCATACTAGCATTGCCCCTGCTTTGGCGAAGCGCCTTGAGGCATTCGCTCCGCGGGCGGATCGCCTTGACACCCTATCGAGCGCAATCCATACGGGCTTTCTACTTTGAGAC
>DASZCJ010000230.1:0-5979 GCA_035943155.1 Xanthobacteraceae bacterium
CCACACCGAACGGATCGGACGGCGCTCGCGCGTTTGGTCGCCAAAAACGCTGCTGGTTACTGGCGCCGGCCCAATCGGTTTGCTCGCCGCAATGATAGGCGCACAGCGTGGCCTCGACGTGCATGTGCTCGACCACAATGACAGGGGACCGAAACGCGAAATTGTGCAAAGTCTCGGCGCGACATTTCACGTCGGCGAGCTCGCCGACCTGTCTATTCTGAAGCCGGATATTCTGATGGAATGTACCGGGGTGCCGAGTGTCGTGCGCGACGCGCTCGGGCGCACCGCCGCGGCCGGCATCGTCTGCCTGCTCGGCGTCTCGGTGCCAGGTCACGATCTTGATCTCGACATCGGAGGAGTTAATCGCACCATGGTGCTCGACAACGATGCCGTATTCGGTGCGGTCAACGCCAACCGGCAGCATTACGAAGATGCGGTGATTGCGCTCAAGCGCGCCGATCAGCGCTGGCTCGACAGCCTGATCACGCGCCGCGTTCCAGTCGAGCAATGGACGCAGGCGCTCGTGCAACAGCGCGGCGACATCAAAGTCGTGGTCGATTTTTCTTAAAAGCTAATCATTGCCGAGCGATCGAGGACAGCATGTCCACTCCCATCGAAGATTACGCGTTGATCGGCGATTGCCGCAGCGCGGCGCTGGTATCGCGCGACGGCTCGATCGACTGGCTGTGCTGGCCGCGGTTCGATTCGGAGGCGTGCTTTGCAGCGTTGCTCGGCACCCGCGATCACGGCCGTTGGCTGGTCGCGCCGCGTGAGACAGCCCGCATCACGCGCCATTATCGGTCGAACACGCTGATCCTGGAAACGTGTTTTGAGACGGCGGACGGCGCGGCGATCCTGGTTGATTTCATGCCGTTCCACGGCGAGCGCTCCGAGATCGTGCGGCTGGTTCACGGCACGCGCGGCAAGGTCCGCATGCACACCGAGCTCATTCTGCGGTTCGGTTACGGCGCGATCGTGCCGTGGGTGACGCGCCTCGAAAACGGTGTGCTGCGCGCCATTGCCGGGCCCGACATGGTGCTGCTGCATACGCCGGTGCATGTCAAAGGCAAGAACATGACCACCGTCGGCGAATTCACCGTGACGCGAGGCGAGACTATTCCGCTGGTCTTGACCTATGCGCGTTCGCATCGGCCTGTTCCGCCCGCGCACGATCCCACCGCCTCTCTGGAAGCGACGGAAAGGTTCTGGAAGGACTGGACGGCGAAATGCCGGCCGGCCGGCGAATGGTCCGATGCCGTGCGCCGCTCGATGATCACGCTCAAGGCGCTCACTTATGCGCCCACCGGCGGCATGGTCGCTGCGCCGACCACCTCGCTACCGGAGCGGATCGGCGGCCAGCGCAACTGGGACTATCGTTTTTGCTGGTTGCGCGACGCCACCCTGACGCTGCTCGGCGCCATGCATGCCGGCTACTACGAGGAGGCGGAGGCGTGGCGCGAATGGCTGTTACGCGCGGTCGCCGGCAGTCCCAAACAGCTGCAGATCATGTATGGCATCGCCGGCGAGCGCCGGCTGTCCGAATGGATTGTCGACTGGCTGCCGGGCTATGAAGGATCGGCGCCGGTGCGCATCGGCAATGCTGCGCATACGCAGCTCCAACTCGACATGTTCGGCGAGATCATGGACGTGCACCACCAGGCGCGGCGCGGCGGATTGACCACCAACGAATCGGGATGGGATGCGCAAATCAAGTTTCTCGAACATCTGACGCGAATCTGGCGCCAGCCCGATCAGGGAATTTGGGAAATGCGCGGTCCGCCGCAGCATTTTACTTATTCCAAGGCGATGGCCTGGGTCGCCTTCGACCGCGCGATCAAGAGCGCCGAGACATTCGGGCTTGAAGGGCCGATCGATGCGTGGCGCAAATTGCGCGACGAAATTTGCGATGACGTCTGCACCCGCGCCTATGACAAGAAACTTGGCACATTCGTGCAGGCTTACGATTCCAAACAACTTGACGCCAGCCTGTTGCTGTTGCCGACCGTCGGTTTCTTGCCGGTGACCGATCCGCGCATCGCCGGCACCATCGCTGCGGTCGAGCGTGGACTTTTCCGCAACGGCCTTGTCATGCGCTACAGCACCGAGCAGGTCGAAGACGCGCTGCCGCCAGGCGAGGGCGCGTTCCTGGCCTGCAGCTTCTGGCTGGTCGACGTCTACATCCTGCAGGAGCGTCTCGAAGAGGCGGAAAATCTGTTTCGCCGGCTGGTCGGGTTGTGCAACGAGGTCGGCTTGTTGAGCGAGGAATATGATCCAAGCTCAAAGCGGCTTATCGGCAATTTTCCGCAAGCCTTTTCACACGTTGCCTTGGTCAACAGTGCTTACAATTTGACGCGCGCGCGCAAGCCCGTGCATCAGCGCGCCCAGGACGAGCACGCGCCCCCTGCGGCGGTGCGGGAAAAGGTGGTGTAGCCAAACGACGGATTGCGCTTTGCGGCAGTCGCCGTTGCGAAACCCGTTCGCGCCCTAATTTCTGATAAAGCTACCGTCGCGCAGCTCAGCGATCGCCTGCTCCAGCTCGGCCCGTGTATTCATCACGATCGGTCCATACCAGGCGACCGGTTCCTCGATCGGCTTGCCGGATACCAATAAGAAGCGAATGCCGCGCTCGCCAGCCTGCACGTCGATCTCGTCGCCGCGATCAAATAGCACCAGCGAACGGTCGCTGACCGGCTCGCGCACGAGCAGCTCCTCGCCATCGACTTGTTTCTCGGCGAGAACGCCAACCGGTTTCGAGGAATAGGCAAAACGGCCGTCGCCTTCGAATATATAGGCAAAGGCGTGCCGCTCGACCTCGACCTTGAGCCTTTTGCGCTGACCGGCCGGCACGAATACGTCTAGATAACGCGGATCGGCGACGACGCCATCGACGGGACCTTTTTTGCCCCAGAACTCGCCGCACACGACGCGCACCCGCACGCCATCGTCATCGACGACCTCGGGAATCTCGGCAGCCTTGACGTCTTGGTAGCGCGGCGCCGTCATCTTGAGCGACGACGGCAGGTTGGCCCAGAGCTGAAAGCCGTGCATGCGGCCCGCCGCGTCGCCTTGCGGCATTTCCTGATGCATGATGCCGCGGCCCGCGGTCATCCATTGAATATCGCCGGCGCCGAGTGTGCCGCGATTGCCAAGGCTGTCGCCGTGCTCGACGCTGCCGGCAAGAACGTAAGTGATGGTTTCGATGCCGCGGTGCGGATGCCACGGGAAGCCGGCGCGATAATCCTGCGGCCGGTTGTTGCGGAAATCATCGAGGAGGAGGAACGGATCGGTCTCTTGCGTATCGCCAAATCCAAAGGCGCGGCGCAATTTTACGCCGGCGCCTTCGATGGTGGGCTTCGATTGCACGATGCGTTTAACGGGACGGATGGACATGATGATGCTCGGACGGTTTTGCTTTGTTGCTTGCTAGATACGTGCGCAAGCCGACCGCGCAAGAAGGCACATCAGTGATACCGGCCAGCGATGCCGGTCAGTGATGACCGAACTCTCAGCAATGATGGCCGAGCTTTTTTGGCATCACTGCGCCAGCGCCTTGGCATGCGCTTCCTCGCCGACGTTCTTGTAGTCGTAGGTCGCATAGAACTCGGTGCGATAGCCGCCCCATGCCGTCTGCTCGACCACACGATTGACGTCGCGCAACCGTTCGGCCGGCACGCGCAATGTCACAACTTGGCCGATGCCCATCATCACATACCAACTGACGACCTGAACGCCCTCCGGCGGAAATGCCTTATAGAAACCTTGCGCTTTGAGTTGTGCGTTGATTTGGTCCAAGGTCTTTGATTCATCGTGCCTGAAGAAAATCGTGAGCAGAAAGTTGCCCTTTCCCGCTTCGCCCATGCTGGGAGGTTGCGGCGCTTGGGCGCGCGGATCGACGCTGCCAAAGAGGAGTGCAACAAGAACCAAAGCGGTCTTGCCGGTAATGCTCGCGATGCCGGAATGTTGAAGCTTTACTGGTTTCATGATCGTCCTCCGCAATTGCACCCCCGATCCGCCGCCTGGAAGTCTGTTTGCTTAGTTGCATAATTCGTTAAATGGCGGTTGCGCCGGACAGGGCGGGATCGACGAGGTCCCCCGCCGCCACTGCTCGATCCGGAGGCGCTGCTGCTCGATCCGCTACTAGGCCCGGCGCTCCTCGCTCCATAGCCGTTCGTGTTCGGCCCGGTGACGACGTTGCAAAACGTCGCCGTCATCTCCTCGATGCAGAAAACGCCGGTCGTTGGACCTTGGCTCGGCGCTGGGTTCGGGACTGGCGTGGGCGTTGGAAACACGTCTTGCAGCGTGTCTTGGGCCGCCGATTGCGATTGGCCGCTCGGTGTAGCGCGTTGCGCAATAGCGGGTGAGGCGGTTAAGACGACCAATACGGCCACTGCGGCCAAGGCGGAAAAGTTGAGCGCAGCGATAAGCGTCGGCCGCTTCATATCCACTTTCCATTTTTATCCGATGCCACGCTGCGCTGCCCGCGACGATAGTCGCAAACGAATTCGAGGAGGAAACCGAGCCGCTCCCCTGTTTGTTCCGCACGTTTCGTCCTAAGCTTGCGGGGTCTGGCTGAGCAAACAGGGGGCACGCTTTGCTTCGTTCAATAGCATTGGCGATCGCGCTTGCCGCGATATCCGGAACCATGTCTGGTAACGCGAAAGCGCAATCAGACTCGCGATCCGACCTGGTGAAGCGCGGCGATTATCTGGTCAATGGCATTCTCACCTGCGGCAATTGCCACAGCCCGAAGGGCCCGACCGGCGACATTATGGAGAAGGCATTTTCCGGCGGCCTGAACTGGGACGAACCGCCATTCAAGGTCACTGCGCCGAACATCACGCCGGACAAGGAAACCGGCATCGGCAATTACACCGACGCCGAGCTCAAGGAGGTGATGCGTAAAGGCATCAAGCGCAATGGCGTGCCGGTCGCAATGATCATGCCGAGCGGATTCTATGAGATCATGACCGACCGCGATCTCGACGCTGTGATCGCCTATTTGCATACCATCAAGCCGATCAAGAACACGGCGCCGGATCCGGTCTACAAGATGGCGCAGGGACATCCGATCCCGCCCGGTGGCGACAAGCCGTTCACAGACGCCATATTGAGCGACAAACTGAAGAAAGGTTTCTACCTTGTCACCATCGCGCATTGCATGGAGTGTCACACACCCATGGGTCCGCGCGGGCGCGAGTTTGAAACGAAGCTCGGCACTGGCGGCTTTGAATTTCCCGGGCCGTGGGGTGTTTCGGTTTCGCGCAATATCACTTCAAGCAAGGACAAGGGTATCGGCGGCTGGACCGACGATGAAGTCAAGCGCGCGATCACCGAAGGCGTCAGCCGCGACGGCAGCAAGCTGAAGCCACCGATGGGCTACCGTTATTATGCGACGCTCACTCCGGATGACCTCGATTCGATCGTGACCTACCTGCGGACCGTGCCTGCGGCACCATGAAATCGGCGGGAGATAAACAGCAGATAGGGCAGGCCAACGCTCACTAGAAAATGCCTTTGAGCATGGGAGGACGCCGTGACCTTCATTAACGTTGCGCTTTCGCTGATTTTTATTGCGATACTCGCGCTCATACCGTGCGGCTGTATTCTTACGCGGTCGAAGAAAGAAACGCCGAAGCCGGTGCACTAGTAGCCGGACCGCTAAGCGACGCAGGGCGCGCGGAGAAGCGCCATCGCTTTTAACGTTTTTTTGACGCGTTTTTCACATTAGGGCCACCGGCAAATGGCTATTGCCCGCACGGTCACAGCCTAATTGGCGCTATCACTGAGCGATCGGCAGCGATTTGACGCTGCAGCGCTTGCAGATCGAGCTATCGCTTCGTCAATTCGGCCTGTAAAGCTGTTCATCTCATGTCGCTACTAGCACCAGCAATCGTCGACATCCGCTCGCCCGCAATAGACCCGGCGGCGCGAATTACCAATTGGCTGCGCGGCATCGGCGTTCGGCAGGTGCGCCTCGCC
>DASZCJ010000231.1:0-12689 GCA_035943155.1 Xanthobacteraceae bacterium
CTGCTCATTATCTTGTTCACCCCAAAACTCGCATAGTTCTCCTCCCGAAAGGGGAGGGTGGTCGCCGGTCTCGCTGCTCTGGCCTTGTTCACCTTAAACGGGAGTGGCCCTGGCTTTATTGCCGGATCGTATAGCGGGTCGCGTGACTGCCGACGAGGGCTGAGGAGCGGATCGAGGCGCCAATCTTAACGAGTTCGGCGGAGACCTCGCGAATACCGCCGGTTGGGACGGATATGAGGAGCGCCGCCCCGTCGAAGGCGCGGTCGGGCACGGCAATGACGTCGGCAAGTTCGGCCACGGCCTGCACCGCCCCAGCACGCCAACCGGATACCCGCATGCTCCAGACTTCGGTTTCGGTCACCATGGCGTCCGCCGCGACACGGGAGATCACAAAGACCGGCAACGCGGCCGGATGGTTGGGGCGTTCAACAAAAGGCAGCCGCGCAATGATCTTAGGCGCACTGGTGAATTCGAGCGCGGTCCACCATGGCCCGGCGTCGGTGATGGCAAAAGCCGGCACCAAGCCGAGATCGCCTTTGGATCCGCTGACCGCCTCGACGACGGTGGCAGCGCCCATATGCGCGACGAACGGCACTGTGAAACCAAAATGGAAGCGCGCCGAATCGCGCATCAAGGCGTCCCCCGCCGAGAGGTCGGCATGGACGGCGAATGGCGCTTGCACATAAGTGAAAGTCGAGATGATGACGCGCCAGATGCTTTCGACGGTGTCGAGCGGCAGACTACCGTGATGCCGCCGCACCAGGCGGCGCATCATGTCGGCCTCGCGCGCCGGACGGAACGCGGAGCCGGTCTCTTCCGTCTTCTTTACCGCGATCAGCTGGTCGATGATTTCGCCGCGTTCAATCAGGAGCTCGTGCATCGCCGCGTCGATGCGATCGATATCGCGCCGCAGATCGGCGAGCGACGATATGGTTTTGCGCGTCGATTTCGCCATAGTTCACGTCCTAAAAGGCTGACGTCCCCGATGGCTCAGGTCCTGTTCCGCCCATTTGATAGGTGTCGTTAAGGCCGAAATCAAAGAAAACATTGACTCCGCGGCGAGGGGGCCTATTTACGCCAGTTTGACCGCCCAATGGCGTCTGCCGCAATGCGGCATTTCAGGATGAAACGATGGCCGACATCGGCGCCACGCTCGATCTCGCCGACCGCACGCGCGAAGCGGACGATCCGCATTCGCCGGTCGTGCGCTTTGGCGCGGACAAGCCGCTGCGCCTCGATGCCGGCGTCGATTTTGCTCCGCTTCAGATCGCTTATCAGACCTATGGCACGCTCAACGCCGCGCGCAGCAATGCGGTCCTGATCTGCCACGCGCTGACCGGCGATCAGCATGTCGTCAACGACCACCCGGTGACCGGCAAACCCGGCTGGTGGGAGACCATGGTCGGACCGGGCAAGCCGATCGACACCGAACGTTATTTCGTCATTTGCCCGAACGTGGTCGGCGGCTGCATGGGCAGCTCCGGACCGGCCTCGACCAATGCGGCAACCGGCATGCCCTGGGGTCTCGATTTTCCGGTCATCACGGTGCGCGACATGGTGCGCGCCCAGGCGATGTTGCTCGATCATCTCGGCATTGAATCGCTGTTTGCGGTAGCGGGCGGCTCGATGGGCGGCATGCAGGTGCTGCAATGGGCTGCGAGCTATCCGCAGCGCGTATTCGCGGCGCTGCCGATCGCCGCTTCGACCCGGCACTCGGCGCAAAACATCGCCTTTCACGAGGTCGGCCGCCAGGCCGTCATGGCGGACCCGGACTGGCGTGCCGGACGATATTTTGCCGAAGGCACAAATCCGCGACGCGGGCTCGCCGTCGCGCGCATGGGCGCGCATATTACTTATCTGTCGGACGCGGCCCTGCACCGCAAATTCGGCCGCCGTTTCCAGGATCGCGACAATCCGACCTTTTCGTTCGATGCCGACTTTCAGGTGGAATCTTATCTGCGCCACCAGGGCATCACGTTCGTCGAACGCTTCGACGCCAATTCATATCTCTATCTGACGCGGGCGATGGATTATTTCGATCTCGCCGGCGACTACGATGGCGTGGTGGCGGAAGCGTTCCGCGGCGCGCCGACGCGTTTCTGCGTGATCTCCTTCACCAGTGACTGGCTGTTTCCGACCGTTGAATCGCGCGCCATCGTACATGCACTCAACGCCGCCGGCGCACGGGTTTCGTTTGCCGAGATCACGACCGATAAAGGTCACGACGCGTTCCTGCTTGAAGAGCCGGAATTGTTCGCGATCGTGCGTGGATTCCTCGAGGGCGCCGCCAAAGCGCGCGGACTGCCGACGCGGTGAGCATGTTGTCGCGACTGAAATACGATTTGACCATGGCGGAGGCCGCCCGCGGCTCCGGCGGCTCGCGCGTCGACTTGCTGGTGGTCGCCGACATGGTGGCGCGCGGCGCTCGGGTCCTCGACGTCGGCTGCGGCGATGGCGAATTGCTGCGGCTTCTGGAAAGCCGCGGCGTCGACGGCCGCGGCATCGAACTGTCGCGCGAGGGCGTCAACGAATGCGTCGCCAAAGGCCTCGCCGTCGTGCAAGGCGACGCCGATACCGATTTGGAGGATTATCCGGACGACGCCTTCGATTACGTCATCCTGTCGCAAACCTTGCAGGCGACGCGCCGGCCGCGCGCGGTGCTTGAGCATATGTTGCGCATCGGCCGCCATGGCATCGTGTCGTTTCCGAATTTCGGCCATTGGCGCATCCGCCTGCAGATATTCTTCGGCGGCCATATGCCGCGCACGGAAAACCTGCCCTATGCCTGGTACGAAACGCCGAACATCCATTTCTGCAGCATCAAGGATTTTCGCGAATTGTGCCGCGCCGTCGGCGCCAAGATGGAGCAGGCGGTCGCGCTCAATCCCTGGGGCGGCCGCATGCGGCTGAAAATGCCGTGGTGGTTCTGGAATCTATTCGGCGAACAGGCGGTGTTCTTGCTCAGCCGGCAGAACTGATCCGGTGTGCGGCAGAGCGGACCGAGTACAATGTCAGATATCTGCCCGCTGAGTCCGGGCCCGTAGCTCAATGGTCAGAGCCAGCGGCTCATAACCGCTTGGTTGGAGGTTCGAGTCCTCCCGGGCCCACCATCCTGCTTCGCGCGGCGCGCTTCGCTATACTGAACATAATCGAAAGCAGCTGCAGGAGGGCGCGCCGATGCGACCGTTCGAGGGAATCCGCGTAATCGACGTCACTCACGTTCTGGCCGGACCGTTCGCCACCTATCAGCTCGCCGTCCTCGGCGCCGACGTCATCAAGGTCGAGCATCCGGACGATCCCGATCAGAGCCGTGGCGTTGGCGCGGACAAGAAACTCAACCGCCGCAACATGGGTACCGCGTTCCTGACCCAGGCGTCGAACAAGCGCTCGATCGCCTTGGACCTGAAGCAGGAAAAAGATCGCGGTATCCTGAAAAAGCTGGTCGCTACCGCCGACGTGTTCGTCGAGAACTACCGCCCCGGCGCCTTCGAGGCGCTCGGCCTGGGCTATGAGGCGCTGGCGGCAGTCAACCCGCGGCTGATCTATGCGTCGTTCTCTGCATTCGGGCAAAGCGGGCCGCGCGCTACGCAAACGGCTTACGATCACGTGATCCAGGCGACTTCCGGCATCATGGCGATGACCGGAACGAAAGACGTGCACCCGATCAAATTCGGCACACCGGCGGTCGACTACGCCACCGGCACCACGGGCGCCTTCGCACTCGCCGCGGCGCTATTTCAACGCGAACGCACCGGCAAGGGCCAGCGCATCGACATGGCGATGCTCGACGTGGCGATGATCCTGATGAGCTCGCATCTGACCGGCTATCTGCGCAACGGCTCCCATCCTAAACCTCACGGCAACAGCCATCCGCATGCGACGAATTCGGCTTACGCCGCCAAAAGCGGAATGGTGATGCTCGGCGCCAGCAATTTGCGCCAGCAGCGCCGTTTATGGACGGTGCTTGGCCGTCCCAACATGATCAAGCGCAGCAATGACGAGCGCGACGCCGACCATGACCGCGAGGTCGAAGTGCTCACGGAAATCATGGCGACGCGCAGCGCGGACGAATGGGAAGTCTTCCTGCAGGCGCGGCATGTGCCGGCCGCGCGGGTGCGCACGATGGGCGAAGCCTTAGCCGATCCGCAGCTCGCGACGCGCGGCCTCATTCACCGCCACGCGAGCGCTGCAGGCATCGAAGGTGGACTCGCCGTGCCGCTGTCGGCGTTCACCTTTGCCCATGATGGCCCGCGCATTGACACGCCGCCGCCTATGCTGGGCCAGCACAACGAAGAAATTTTCGCCAAACTTGGGCAAGGCGGTGCGCCGCGCAAAACAGCGGCGGCGCGGTCATAACACCTGTTGGTGAGTTAAGCGCCTGCCGCGTTTTGCAGCCCCGGTGCGCCGTCATAAAGCCAGGCCAAGCATTTGAACATATGCGCTTCGTCCCAGTCGGCGACAATCACATTGCGCACGTCGCGGGTGACGCCTTCGGGATGGATGAGCCACTCCCACATAGCGCGCGATTCCAGTTGCACGCGTGCGGTGCGGGTGAGGCGCAGCGCCTCATAGCGGCGAAACGCGGCGGTAAAATCGCCATCGGCGGCGTGGATCGTTTCGGCGAGGCAAAGTCCGTCTTCAATCGCCATGCAAGCGCCCTGTGCCAGCGATTGCAGCGGCGCATGCGCGGCATCGCCCAGGAGCACGACGCGGCCCTTATGCCAATGCCGCGCCGGCGCGCGATCGGCAACCGAGCGGCGCCAGCGAAAGTCCATCATCGCGTTCAATTCGTGTATCGCCGGATGCGCGTCACGGTATGTTTGTTCAAGTTCGGCGCGATAGCTTGCGGCATTGGCTTTCTCGGCGTGGGTCGCGGTGCGAAACACGGCAACGATGTTGAACTCGGCGCCATGGCGCAGCGGATAATGAACGACGTGATAACCCGGTCCGGCCCACAAAACGACGGCATCGCGCGGCACGTCGGCCGTTAATTCCCGCATCGGCACAATCGTACGCAGTGCCGCATAGCCGACCGGACGCGGTTCACCGTCGTCGATGACTTTCTCTCGAAACAGCGAACGAACACCATCGGCTGCGACCACCGCCGCGCCATCAAATGTGCGGCCATCGGCCGTCGCGACGCTGACATTGTCGCCACGATCCTCGAACCCGATCGCCTGGGCATTCGGTATAAGCTCAATATGTTCGTTGCGGCGGCTGGCATCGAGCAAGACATTATGGAGATCGATGCGGTGAACGATGATGTACGGATATTTGAAACGCGTCCGAAAAGAGGCACCGGTTGGAATTCTTGTCAGTTCTTTGCCGTCCAGCGCGTCCAGCATCAATAAAGCCGGGGGAGAATCCGCAACGGCGAGGACGTCGGCCATGAGGCCGAGACGGTCAAAGACGTGAAAAACATTAGGGCCGAATTGGATGCCATAGCCGATGGCGCCGAATTCGGCGGCGCCTTCAAGCACCCGCGTGGTGTAACCGCGCCGCGCCAAGGCCAGCGCGGCGGTCAGTCCGCCCAGTCCGCCGCCGACGATCAGGATGGGATCGCGCTTCATCGGCAAAGACTAGCACCCGATTGCCAAGCTCAATAGGTTTGTACGGCCACGGGCTTCATTCGGCGTGGGCAAAAGGCGCCGCGCGATGTTAGATTCTCCGGATGCCCTCCATCACGCGCCGCGATTTTCTCAACGGCACTGCGCTTGCCATCGTCTCGGGCTTGACGCCGGCGGCGCAGCTCGGCGCCGCGGCTGCGCACTATCCCCCGGCGCTGACCGGCATGCGCGGCCAGCATCTCGGCTCATTCGAGATCGCGCATGCATTCGCGCGGGAAAGCCAGCGCTTCGGCGTCGATGAGGCCGCAGCCGAAGAGAGCTACGATTTGGTCGTGGTTGGCGGCGGCATCAGCGGGCTTTCTGCTGCATGGTTTTATCGTCGCGCGGTCGGACCGCAGGCCCGCATTCTTATTCTCGACAATCACGACGATTTCGGCGGCCATGCCAAGCGCAACGAATTCGTAGCTGGGCCGCACATGCTGATCGGTTACGGCGGCAGTCAATCGATCCAGTCTCCGAAGACATTGTGGAGCGATGTCGCCAAGGGCCTGCTGCGCGATATCGGGGTCGATATCATGCGGTTCGAAACCGCGTTTGAGCACGGCTTCTATTCTTCGCTTGGCCTTTCACGCGGCGTATTTTTCGACCGCGAGACATTTGGTCGCGACACACTCATTGCCGACGATCCGCTGTTGGCGCGCCGGACCGAGGCGGGCGCGGGATTGGCAAAGTTTGTCGCAGCGGCCCCGCTTGCCGATCTCAGCAAACGACAATTGCTGTCGTTATATGACCCCGTCCGCGATCCGCTCGCCGGCAAATCGGCCGGGGAGAAGCTTAAAATTTTAAAAGCCACGAGCTATCGCGATTATCTCATCAAGCTATGCGGCTGCAGCGAGGAGGTGGCGAATTGCTTCCAGGGCCGCCCGCTCGGCTTCTTCGGGCTCGGCTGCGACGCAGTGCCGGCGTTCGAGCTGCGCAGCCTCGGTTATCCCGGCTTCGCCGGATTGGGTCTTCCTTCCGACGAGCATCCGGAATGGAACGAGCCGTACATCTACCATTTCCCCGACGGCAACGCCTCGCTGGCGCGCCTTCTGGTGCGTGCGCTCGTTCCGGACGTAGCGGCTGGCCGTACCATGGACGACATCGTACTCGCCGGCTTCGACTATGATCGACTCGATCGCAACGAGAGCAGCGTCCGCATCCGTCTCGCATCGACCGTCGTCGATGTGCGCCAACGCGGCGAGGCGGTCAGCATCGGCTATGTTCGCGACGGCGCTCCGCATCGCGTCACCGCAAAACACGCCGTCCTTGCCTGTTTTCATATGATGATTCCATACCTCATGCCTGATCTGCCGCAGGCGCAGCGCGAGGCGCTCGCGCGCAATGTGAAGACGCCGCTCGTTTATACCAATGTGGTGACGCGCAACTGGCAGCCGTGGCTGGCACTCAAGGTTTCCGACATTGCCGCGCCGATGAGCTTTTTCAATCACGTCGCGCTCGACTTTCCGGTTGACCTCGGCGGCTATCGTCATCCGCGTGATCCGGCGGAGCCGATCGTGCTCCATCTCGAACACGTGCCAGGCGCACCGAATTCCGGACTCGACGCGCGTGCCCAATTTCACATCGGTCAGGCGAAGCTTTTCGCCATGACATTCGCAGATTTCGAAATCCGAATCCGCGATCAACTCGACCGCATGCTCGGTCCCGGCGGCTTTGACAGCGAGCGCGACATCGCGGCGATCACGGTCAATCGCTGGCCGCACGGCTACGGCTACGTCGAGAATTCGCTGTTCGACGGCGACGATTACGAGGATCGCGTTCTCAAACTGGCGCGCCAGCCGTTTGGTCGTGTCGCCATTGCCAATTCCGACGCCGCTGGCGATGCCTACGCGCACCTCGCCATCAACGAGGCTGCGCGCGCCGTGCAGGAATTAGTTTCCTAATGCAGTTTCACATGCGGTTCGGTACGCCGCGTGATGACGCGGACCAGCGTGTCGAGCGCGACCTTGGTGAAGCCATGGAGCGCATATTCATGCATCTTGTAGAGCGACACATACATAAATCGCGCGAAATAGCCTTCGATAAAGAAACTGCTGCCGACCAGCTTGCCCATCAAGCTGCCGACCGCGCTGTACTGGCCGAGCGATACCAGCGAGCCGAAGTCGCGGTAATGCCACGGCTGGACAGTTTGCCAGGCGAGGCGGCGCCGCAGTTGTTTCGCTAGATGCGTCGCCTGCTGATGCGCGGCCTGGGCGCGCGGCGGCACGATGGCGTTTCGTTCCAGCCATGGACAGGCGGCGCAATCGCCGATCGCAAAAATATTCTCGTCGCGACTGGTCTGCAGGGTCTGGCGGACGACAAGCTGATTACTCGCATTGGTTTCTAGCCCGTCGATGTTTTGGAGGAAGGCGGGCGCCTTGACGCCGGCGGCCCAGACGATGAGCTCGGCATTGATGGCACCGCCATTGGCAAGCCTGATCTCGTTCGGCATGACGGCGGCGACCTTCGCCGACGTGTAAACCTTGACGCCGAGCTTGCCCAGGAGCTCGGTCGCGGCTTCGGAGATGCGGGCCGGCAATGCGGGCAGGATACGGTCCGCAGCCTCAATGACGTGCAGTCTGATGTCCCTGTCGGGATTGATGCGATCGAGGCCATACGCCACCAGCTCTCGCGTCGTCTTGTGCAGTTCGGCGGCAAGTTCGACGCCGGTGGCGCCGGCGCCGACGATGGCGACCTGGAGCTGACCCGGCCGCAACGGCTCGTTCTGATTTTGCGCGCGCAAGCAAGCGTCGACCAGCCGGCGGTGGAATCGCGCCGCTTGCTCGGGCGTCTCCAGGCAGATCGCATGCTCCATGACGCCGGGCGTACCGAAATCATTGGTCAGGCTGCCAACGGCCAGCACCAAAGTATCGTACGGATAGCCGCGCGCCGGCGTAACCTCGGTGCCATCCTCCTCGACAACCGGCCCTACTAGAACCTCACGCCGGTTGCGGTCGAGCCCGATCATCTCTCCGGTGCGGTAATGAAAGCGATGCCAGTGGGCCTGCGCCAAATAATCAAGCTCGTGATGGCCGAGGTCCATGCTGCCGGCGGCAATCTCATGTAAGAGCGGCTTCCACAGATGGGTGGAGGCTTTATCGATCAGCGTTATGTCTGCTTTGCCGCGACGGCCGAGCTTGTCGCCGAGCCGGGTGGCAAGTTCGAGACCGCCGGCGCCGCCGCCCACCACGACAATCCGATGCCGGCGCGCTAACTGAGCCGCTGCGCCCGTCCCAGGCCCGCGTAGTGCAGGATCCATCGCTTGCTCGCTTAGCGCACGAGGCAGGGGCGCTTATTGTCGAACGTCCAGCCGGGGATCAGATACTGCATTGCCATTGCATCGTCGCGCGCGCCGAGGCCATGCGATTTATAGGCGGCGTGCGCGAGCTCGATTTGCTCGAGATCGAGTTCGATGCCGAGTCCCGGCCGTTCCGGCAGCGCGACCACGCCGCCGCGGATTTGCAACGGCTCCTTGGTCAATCGCTGACCGTCTTGCCAGATCCAATGGGTGTCGATCGCGGTGATCCGGCCCGGCGCCGCCGCGGCCACCTGCGTGAACATGGCGAGCGAAATATCGAAATGGTTGTTGGAATGCGATCCCCAGGTCAGGCCCCAGTCGCGACACATCTGCGCCACGCGCACCGCGCCCTGCATCGTCCAGAAATGCGGGTCGGCGAGCGGAATATCGACCGATTGCAGCACGATGGCATGACCCATTTGTCGCCAATCGGTCGCCACCATATTGGTCGCCGTCGGCAGGCCGGTCGCGCGGCGGAATTCGGCCATGACCTCGCGGCCTGAATAACCACGCTCAGCGCCGCAAGGATCTTCGGCATAGGCGAGCACGCCGTGCATTCTGCTGCACAACTGGATCGCTTCTTCGAGTGACCACGCGCCGTTTGGATCAAGTGTAATCCGCGCTTGCGGAAAACGTTCTGCCAATGCGGTTACCACTTCGATTTCTTGCTCGCCGCGCAGTACGCCGCCTTTTAATTTGAAATCTTCGAAGCCGTAATGCGCATAGGCCGCTTCGGCGAGACGCACCACGGCTTGCGTCGTCAAAGCCGCATCGTGGCGCAGACGAAACCAATCGATCTTGGCGTCTGGCTCGGCTCGATAAGGCAGGTCGGTCTTGTTGCGGTCGCCGACAAAGAACAAATAACCGAGCATCTTCACGGCGCGCCGCTGTTGTCCTTCGCCGAGCAGCGCCGCCACCGGCACGCCAAGGAACTGACCCAACAGATCAAGCAGCGCCGCCTCGACCGCGGTCACCGCATGAATGGCGACGCGCTGATCGAAGGTTTGCAATCCGCGTCCGCCGGTATCGCGATCGGCGAAGCTTTTGCGCATCGTGTTGAGAATGTCGTTGTAGGTACCGATCGAGCGGCCGACGACCAATTGCCGGGCGTCCTCCAATGTTTGCCGTATGTGCTCACCGCCGGGGACCTCGCCGACGCCGGTATGGCCGGCAGTGTCGTGAACAATGACAATATTGCGCGTGAAGAACGGCGCGTGCGCGCCCGACAGATTGAGCAGCATGTCGTCGTGGCCGGCCACCGGGACAATACGCATCTCGGTGACTTTTGGCGAAGACGACAAATAATTGTCGGGCCGGATCGTCATGAAAATCCTGCTGTGCGTCAGTTTAGCCGCAAGCACTCAATTTTGCGACCGCAGTCGCCAAGCTTACGGCGCATTTTGTGGCCTCGCGCTTACTGCTAACATCGCCTGCGAAGCGAATTTGTAGCGACGGTCATGACCATGAAAGCGTTGGTTTATACGGGGCCGAACGTTCTGTTATGCCGCGAAGAACCGGAACCCATGCCGGGCAACGATGAGGTGTTGGTTCGTGTCGAGGCGGTTGGGATTTGTGGTTCCGACATGCACGCCTATCACGGCCACGATTCACGCCGACCGCCGCCGCTCGTGCTTGGGCACGAAGCCGCGGGCTCGATCGTCAGCGGTCCCGATCGCGGCACCCGCGTCGCCGTCAACCCGCTGGTCCCTTGCGGGACATGCGACTGGTGCCTTGAGGGCCGCCCGCATCTTTGCCCCTCGCGCCAGCTGCTTTCAGTGCCGCCGCGGGCCGGCGCCTTTGCTGAACTGGTGCGGGTGCCGGAGCGCAACGTCGTCAAGATTCCCGATGGCCTCGACAGCGCGAAAGCGGCGCTAACCGAGCCATTGGCGGTGGCCTATCACGCCGTTAATTTGGCGGCACGCTTGTTGCAGCGGCCGATCGCGGCGAACCGCTGCCTGGTGCTCGGCGGCGGCGGCATTGGGCTCGCCTGCGCTTTGGTCTTGGCAATGCATGGCGCCTGCGACATTCATATTGGCGAACCCAATGCGGCGCGCCGGCTGACTGCCGCGCGCGCCGGCCCGTTCCAATGCTACGCACCCGATGAGCCCGGCCAGCCGGCCAAACTGTCGATGGATCTCGTGATCGACGCCGTCGGCGCCGCCGCGACGCGCGCCGCGGCCTCGCGTCTGGTCAAGCCAGGCGGTGTGATCATTCACGTCGGATTGTTGCCAGGCTCGGAAGGATTCGACGTGCGCAAGATCACGCTGCAGGAGGTCATCGTTGCCGGCACCTATTGTTATACACCGTTGGAATTCCGCGAGACACTCGACGCCATCGCCGCCGGCCGGCTCGGGCCGCTCGACTGGATCGAGCAGCGGCCGCTCGCCGACGGGCCTCACGCTTTTCAAGATATTGATTCCGGCCGCGCCGCCGCCGCCAAGATCGTGCTGCGACCGTAGCATTGAGCGGACCAGGGGGCGTCGTGCGACAACGGATCGAGAGCCCTCAGATTGCATTTTCTTCAAACTGCGGGCATGCCCGGCTCGTCGCTGTCGTAAATAAATCGTGCCGATCGCACAGCCCGGTATCGCCGCGCACCGAGCCATAGGCCGAGCTGAGAATATTGAGGCCGGCAATTGCCCGCTCGAGCGCCGCCGGCGCGCCAATAAAGAACCGGCATGCGGCGCAGCGAGCGACGCCGAATGGCGGGGCGTCAGTGGATGCCGGCCCAGTAACTGCCAAAGACGATCACCGATAAAAAATAACCGAGGATGACATTGACCGCGACGCCAATCGTAAAGGTCCAGAATGCACTCCAGCCGACGACATGGAGATCGCGAAACCGCGTCGTCAGCCCGATGCTCAAAAAGCAGAAGATGAAGGTCCAGGTGCGTAGCGACACCAGCGGCGCAAGCACGTTGGGCCGTACCGTGCTGTTAAAGTCCGCAGTGCTAAAACCGCTGGTAAAAGCGCTCATGAGCAGCGAAGCGGCAAAAAAGCCGATGACGAATTTCGGGAACCGCCACCACACCTCGCGGGCGTCCGGCGCCCGCCCGGTCTGGCCCTTTTCCCACACGAAAGTTGCGATTGCGGCGAACACGACCGACCAGATGCCGATCCACAGATCGCGGCCAATCACCTTCATCAGCGTGAACGACTTGATTGCCGCCTCCTCGGCGCCGGCCATTTTGCCGTAGGTGGTGGCCGCCGCGAAGCCGGCGGCGTCGGCAAACTCCGAAGTGCCGATCCATGCCCCGGCGACGCCGGCGGACAGCCCCATCGCGCGCGACAGAAACGGGAGCACCAGGATCATGACCAGCGCCCAAACGACGACGAGCGTCACTGACGTGTAGAGGTGATCCTTTTTGGCGTTTACCGAGGCGGCGATCGCCATCGAAGCGGATACGCCGCACACCGCGCCGCCGACACCCATCACCGCCGCCAGCCGTTTGTCGAGACCGAATGCGCGCGTACCAATGAAATAGATCACCAGGCAGGTGACGAGCGAGATGATCGTTGCTTGTACGATGGCGACGGGCCCGGCCGTGAGCACGAGCGCTATCGGAAACGTGGCGCCAAGCAGAACAATCCCGGTCTTGATGAAGTATTCAACGCGAAATGCGCTGTCCATCCACGCCGGCAGACGAAACACATTGGCGATGATAAGTCCGAGAATGAGCGCAACCAGCGGCGCTTCGAGATTGAATTGCGCCGCATTGGCCCAGCCGGCGATCGCGAACATGATGATCGAGCCGACATAAAGAAAAATGAACGCCGGCACAAAC
>DASZCJ010000232.1:0-22705 GCA_035943155.1 Xanthobacteraceae bacterium
CTGCAAGGCTGCCCGCAACCGACAATATCTCTCGTGTTTCGAATTCTTAAGCGCCCGTGACCCCGGCGACGCTAGTAGGTCTGTTTTTGCCATGTTCTATCCTGCCAACGTTTCTCCCATAATACATTCCGCAACTTGCCCGTTACGCGTCACCCGTCCAATGCCCGATCCAGGAACACATAGAGGGCATCGACGATCGCGTTCGGATCGCTGCGTCTTTCTGGCTTGAGCAGTTGCCTGCGAACCAGTGCGTCAACTTCACTGTCGCGTATTTCGAGCGTGATGCAGCGCAGGCCTTCCCGCCGCCGTTGTCGGTGTGCTCGCATGCGTTCGGCTCCGGCGGCTGAACGGGCGGCCGATGGGTTTGTCGTCGTCTCAATATGTGTCAACTGGTCGCTCATTTTGATGCTCGTTGGTCCCAGCGGCGGATGGCTTCGGTGATGATCTCCTGATTTTGCCGGTAATCGGGGTGGTCCTCCGGCAGTATCGGGATCAACTCTTGCGTCGCGCCGTTCCACAAATAGCCGGGCGCAAGTTCCTGCGCGGCACTCTGCCGCCGCAGTGGGCGCAGCTGCATGTGTTCGGGCTCAACCTCAGGATCCGGCCTGTCCGGCGGCGGTTTGATTTGCTCGGCGGCGAGGGCGGCGGCGCTGTTTCTATCCATCGCGGGCCTCGCTTGGGAGGTGGGCGGTATGGAGAACAGCTTGCGTTGACAGCGAGCGCTCCCGCCAAAGGTTGGACAATTTCAGAAATTGTCCTTTACGCGCAAAGGGGTCGTTTAGGGCGGTTGGACAGGCTAAGTCATTGTGGGCGTCTCGTTATGGGACAACGGGCGTGGCCTCCAATCCTCGCACCAGCTTGAGACTGGTTCGCACGCAAGAGGGTCCTTGCAGGGAGACAGCGCGGCGGCTTTCAAAGCGGGATCGGCTTTGTTATATGCGGGCTTCCGTCGCGCGAGCAGGCTTTTCCCCGGTAGCTCAGCGGTAGAGCAACCGGCTGTTAACCGGTTGGTCGCTGGTTCGAATCCGGCCCGGGGAGCCAGCTAATTGGCTGTGCCATAATTTGCCTATTATGGGTCGAGCCGGCCGCTATCAGCAGCCAAATTGCTCACCACACGCCACCGGAAGATTCCTATGCCGCTCTTTGTGCTCGAACCCCCGGTCCAATACATTCACCACTTCCACGGTCCGGTAATCGAGCGCGTCTTGCCGTTAGCGGAAGCACGCAAGGCTTGCGCCGGCAAAGGTGTGCATGCCGACGCCTGCGCCTGGACCGGCAATGGCGCTTGTCACCTGATCATTCCGCGCAACGGTCCGGTGCGCGATCGCGCCGCCTATCGGCGCCATGAAATGGCGCATTGCAACGGCTGGGACCATCAGCATCACGCGATCGCTGGCCAGCGAGACCCGCTGGATTGGTGAGGAAACGCGCCGCGAATCAGCCGCCAGCTCTGTTCCAGCCGCGAATGCGGTCGCCATAGACCTCATAGCCGCTCGGCGTGACAACCACGGTGTCTTCAAGCTTGATGAAGCCGCGCTGCGGATGTTGCAGCGTCGTCTCCACCGAAACCACCATGCCGGTCTCGAGCGGCCGATCCGCGTCATAGGCGTCATACGGCACCGGTCCTGCATTGGTCAGCCGCGGCGCTTCGTGGCTGACGAGTCCCATGCCATGCGCGAGGAAATGGGTGTGGTTGTGGATCTTCGATTTATGCAGCACGGCGTTGGCCGCGGCATAGATTTCCTTGCCATGCGCACCGGCGCGAATTGGCTTCATCGACGCCTGTTCGACGGCTTCGACCTCGGCCAATAGATCGACCAACTCATCGTCCGGCTCGCCAACGATGCCCATGCGGGCGACATCGCCGATATAGCCGTGATAATTGCCGCCGGAATCGAGCGAGAGCACGTCGCCCTCCTCCCAGCGCTGGTCGGACGGCGCGCGATTGAGATTCGAGCCCGCCGCAATCAGGCAATAGTCGAAAGTCAGCCCGCGCATTGTTTCTTCGCGGCGGAGCGCTTCGGCCAATTCAGCCTTGGTGGCGCCGGCGCCGTAATTGTGAAACACCGCGGCCATGGAATCGATCACGGCGTCCGAGGCGATGCGCAGCATCTGCAGCTCCTCGGGCGATTTGATCGCGCGCAGCCGTTCGAGAACAAACAGCGCGTCTTTGATTTCGCTGCCGGGGAAAGCTCGCCCTAGAACCGCGGAGGAATCTGCCGGCAGGAATGCGAGCTCGGCGCCAATGCGCTTTGGCTTCGCAACGAGCTTGCGCGCGTATTCGACCGCCTTTTCCATGACGTCCACGGAGCCCGAGCTTTTGACGTTGAGCTCCGACACCCAGAACGGCTTCACCTCGTTCTGGTAGTTCTCCATGCGGTGGCCGAAGAAGCCGGCTTTGTCCGGTTCGCCCTTGGCATAAACGAATACCGGCAGGTAGCGGGAGAGGCCCATCGCGTCCATCGATTCGAAAAAGAACGCGCGATGGCCGCCGAGCAGGTACTGCACATTGTGCTTCGATGTCACGAGCAGCACATCCATGCCGGCGTCGTCCATCAGCCGGTCCAGCCGTTCGGTGTCAAACGGCGCTGTGTTCTGTCGCTTGGCAACATCGAGCATGATCGGTCTCCTGATCGGTCTCTTCTGGCGGCGAAGAGGCGAAAGCTAATCGGGCGCTAGCCTAACAGTTCCCAGGGTGGGGATGAACCCGCCGGCGCCCGATGCCTGCTTTGCCCAAGCGTAGAGCGCTTACCGCCAAGATAGTGAAAGAACGGGCCGAAGTTAGCCCCACAGTTGCGCGCTGGCGAGTTGCGCACCTTGCGTCAGCGCATCGAGCTTCGCCCACATGACGCTGGGATGGACGCGGCGATGGAACGGTCCCTGGGCAAAGCCGCAATCGGTTCCGGCCAAGAGATTTTCCCGCCCTATCAGCCGGGCAATACGCACGATGCGTTCGGCCACAAGCTCGGGATGTTCGACGACGTTGGTGGCATGACTGATGACGCCGGGAATAAGCAGCCGATCCGGCGGCAATTTAGCCGTTTCCCAGACCCGCCATTCATGCTCATGGCGCGGATTGGCGCCTTCGATGACATAGGCCCCGACTTTCATGCGCAGGATCAAATCGAGAATGTCTTTAAGCGCCACGTCGCTGGTATGCGGTCCGGGCCAGCTTCCCCAGCAAACGTGATAGCGGATGCGATCGGCCGGCAGGCCGGCGATCGCCTCATTGAGCACGTCGACCTGTAGCGCCAGCCATTTACGATAGTCGCTAAAACTCGCCGGCGGCACCATCCGGTCGTAGGTGACCGCGGCGCGCGCATCGTCGAGCTGCAGCACAAAGCCGGCATCAATGATCATGCGATATTCGGTGCGCATCGCCGCGCCGATCGCGCGAATGAGGTCTTCTTCGCTTCTATAATAATCGTTCTTGCGATCGGGGATGACGCTGGCCGGGGCGGCGACAGGAAGAAATGCTTCCGCGACACCGACATCTTTGAGCGCGGCCTTGAAATTTGCGATGTCGCGCTTGAGCTCAGCTTCGCCGGTATAGGCGATCGGCCCGACGCAGACCGCTTCGACCGTGGTCGCCACGCCTTCGCGCGCGTCAAGCTCGGCATAAAACTCCGCGAAACGTTCGCGGTCGACCCCGCGGGTAAACGGGTTGGCCCCCGGCTTGACCGGCCGCCGCTCGAAGCCGCTCAACCGCTCGAGCACATATTGCGACCAGCTGATCGATTTGCCGAACTCGCCGTCGCTGACGACGTCGACGCCGACCTCGGCTTGCTCGCGCACAACTTGCGCGACGCACGCTTTCAAGCAGGAGTCATAGCCTGCTTGGTCATAGCGCTTGCCCGCCTGCTTGGCGCGCAAAAACTCCTGCAACGGCGCGGGACGGATCAGGCTGCCAACATGGGTGGTCAGAATACGGTCAGTACTGCGTTTCATCGCTTTCCTTTAAGGTGCGCGGCGCCGGCAGTGATACAGAAGCGAGCGAAGTTCGCAATGCGTTGCGCCAGTGCGCCGATACCCGAATTGGCGACCACTTCCCGGCTTGCTATGAACTAGCCGTGTGAGAGGACCGGGCGCCGAGAAATTACGACCATGCAAGTCCAGAACGGCATCATCGAAGCCATCGGCAATACGCCGTTGATCAAGCTCCGGCAGGTTTCCGAGGCGACCGGCTGCGCCATCCTGGGCAAGGCCGAGTTCATGAATCCGGGCCAATCGGTGAAGGACCGACCGGCGCGCCAAATGATTCTAGAGGCGGAAAAACGCGGCGATATCCGGCCGGGTGGCCTCGTCGTCGAGGGTACTGCGGGCAATACCGGCATCGGGCTGGCTTTGGTCGCCGACGCCCGCGGCTATCGAACCCTTATCGTCATTCCCAATACGCAAAGCCAGGAAAAGAAAGACATGCTGCGGCTCGCCGACGCAGAACTCATCGAGGTGCCGGCGGTACCGTACAGTAATCCGAACAATTATCAGCACATTGCACGCCGATTGGCCGAACAATTGCGTCAAAGCGAGCCGAATGGCGTTCTTTACGCCGACCAGTGGAATAATCTCGACAATCGCCTGGCGCACTATCTGAGCACCGGCCCTGAAATCTGGCAGCAGACCGATGGGAAGGTCGACGGCTTCATCTGTGCCGTCGGCACTGGCGGAACGCTCGCTGGCGTATCGCAATATCTACGCGAGAAGAAAAAGGACGTGGTGATCGGCTGCGCCGATCCGTGCGGCGCCGCAATGTATGACTTGTTTGCACACGGCGTTGCCAAGGCTTCAGCGGGCAATTCGATCACCGAAGGAATTGGGCTTGGCCGCGTAACCCCGATCATCGACGGGCTGACATTAGAGAAGCCGTACATTATTCCCGATGAGGAGGCCGTGCCCTTTATCTTCGATCTGCTCGAGCACGAAGGACTGTGCCTCGGCGGCTCTACCGGCATCAACGTCGCCGGCGCCGTTCGCCTGGCTAAAGAACTTGGTCCCGGCCACACGATCGTGACCATCCTCGCCGATTACGGTACACGGTATCAATCCAAGCTGTACAATCCGCAGTTCCTGCGCGAGAAAAAGCTTCCCGTCCCGCAATGGTTAGAGCGCAAACCGAGCATCAAGGTCCCTTATGAATGAACTTCGCGTGAACCCGATAGCCGCAGGCGCGTTGTCATGTCACACCTTATGACAAACGATAATTTCCCTCCTGCATCACAGTCGAGCCGCTGGCTCCGTTCAACCGAGTGGCTCGCCGAGCACTTGCGCGATTCTAATCTTGCGGTGGTTGATGCGACCTATTTTCTTCCGACGCAGAACCGCGACGCGCACGCCGAATACCTAAGCGCTCATATTCCGGGCGCGGTGTTTTTCGACATCGAATCGATCAGCGATCATTCTACCGACTTGCCCCACATGCTGCCCGGTACCACGCAATTCGGCGAGGCGGTCGGCGCGCTCGGCATCGGCGACGGCGATACAGTTGTCGTCTATGACAACAGCCCCTTGTTCTCGGCAGCGCGAGTATGGTGGACATTTCGACTCTTCGGCGCCAAGTCGGTCTACGTGCTCGACGGCGGCTTGCCGAAATGGAAATCCGAAGGCCGGCCCATTGAATCCGGCGATGCCAAGCGCACGCCCAAGAAATTCAACGCCGAGATGGATGTCGGGCCCGTCGCGCTGCTTGACGATGTCCGCTTGGCGCTGACCGACGACAGCGTGCAGGTGGTCGATGCGCGCTCGGCCGAACGCTTCGCCGGAAAAGCGCCCGAGCCGCGCCCCGGATTGCGCTCGGGCCACATGCCGCGTTCGTTCAACGTGCCCTACGACCGCTTGCTCGAGAACGGCCGGCTCAAGTCGCGCGAGAAGATCGCGGCGGCCTTTACCTCGGCCGGCGTCGATCTCGACAAGCCGATCATCACCACCTGCGGTTCGGGCGTAACCGCGGCGGTGCTTGCCTTCGCGCTGGACTCGCTCGGTAAAGAGCCTAAGGGCCTTTACGACGGCTCTTGGGCGGAATGGGGCTCGCGGCCCGATCTGCCCGTCGAGCGCGACTGATCGGCGAATCCAAGAAATGCCGAGCACCAAACCGGCTGCCCTGATCACCGGCGGAGCGAATGGTATTGGCCGCGCCATCGCGCGCCATTTGCTTTCATCGGGATGGCAGGTCGGCATTATCGATCTGCCGGACAGCGGACTGCGCCGGGCTTTTTCGCGCCAGCGCGGCGCCTTGGTCATCGAAGGCGACGTGCGCAACGAGGAAACCGCGTCTGACGCGGTCGACGCGATGGTTCATCGCTTCCGCCGCCTTGATGCGGTTGTCTCCAATGCCGGCATCATGATCCGCAAACCGCTGCGCCGCTTGACGCTTGCGGAATGGCATCGCGTGCTCGACACCAATCTGACCGCTGCCTTTCTGCTGGTGCGCGCCGCCGAGAAGCCGCTGCGGCGAGCGCACGGTGCGATCGTAACGATCGCCTCGACGCGGGCGCTGATGTCGGAGCCCGACACCGAGTCCTATTCGGCAAGCAAAGGTGGATTGGTTGCGCTGACGCACGCATTGGCGATCAGCCTCGCGCCGGAGGTGCGGGTCAATTGCGTCAGCCCCGGCTGGATCGAGACCAAGGACTACGCCGGTTTGCGCCGCAAGGACCACATGCAGCATCCGGCAGGCCGGGTTGGCAAGTCGGAGGATGTCGCGGAACTTGTCGCCTGGCTGCTCGATGCCGAGCACTCCGGTTTTGTCACCGGCGCTAATTTCGTGATCGACGGCGGCATGACGCGCAAGATGATCTACGAAGAGTAAACAGCCGCTCAGCGTGGGCTGCCTCAGAGCTCGAGCTTGATCGCTTGGCAGTTTCGCTTGGCCGTTTCTCTCGTTCATTTTATAATACGTATCGTCGATACGAGGGTTCGCGCATGATATTCCGCCAGCTCTTCGACAGCGCATCCGGAACTTACACCTACATCCTAGCCAGCCGGCCGGGCGGCGAAGCGCTGATTATCGATCCCGTTCTGGAGAAGGTGGAGCGTTATCTGCAACTCATACGCGAGCTCGACCTGAAACTCGTCAAGGCCGTAGACACCCATTTGCACGCCGACCACATTACCGGGCTGGGCGCACTGCGCGATCGCACGCATTGCATCACCGTGATGGGTGAGCAGACCCATGCCGATGTCGTATCGATGCGGGTTGCCGAGGGCGATCGCGTCGAGATTGAAGGCGTGCGCCTCGACGTGCTGTACACGCCGGGTCACACCGATGATTCATATTCGTTCCTGCTTCCGGATCGCGTCTTCACCGGCGATACCCTGTTGATCCGCGGCACCGGCCGGACCGATTTTCAGAACGGCGATCCGCGCGCGCAATATGACTCGATCTTCAACAAGCTATTGAAGCTGCCGGATGCCATGCTCGTCTTTCCGGCGCACGATTATAAAGGCGACACCGTCTCCACGATCGGCGAGGAGAAGTTGTTCAATCCGCGACTTAAGGTGAAGTCGATGGATGAATACGCGGAGCTGATGAACAATCTGAAATTGCCGAACCCGAAGATGATGGACGTCGCGGTGCCGGCCAACATTCGGGTCGGCCTGCATCAGGATGAAGTCGCGCGCAAAGGGTGGGCTCTGTCCGTTGACGATGCATTGGCACTGCACGGCCGATCCGATATCGCGCTGATCGATCTGCGCGAAAAAAGCGAGCGCGAAAAGCACGGCGTCATTCCCGGCTCGCTACACCTGCCCTATCCGCAACTGCCGAGCGAAATCGGCTCCGGCGGCATTCTGGATAAATTGGCAGCGCGGGCGAACAAACGGATCGTGTTCTACTGCGCTTTCGGCGAGCGCTCGGCCATGGCGGTTCAGGCGGCACAGGACGCCGGACTGAAGACCGCGTGTCACATTGCCGGCGGAATCGACGCCTGGAAGAAAGCAAACGGGCCGCTGGTGCGCTGAGTTTAGGTTTAACTTCTCGGCGCTTGCAGTCATCTTCGCGCACGCACTACCAAGCGCGCGTCATTATTTCTTCGATTCCGAGCCCGCTGCCGTAGACGCATAGCGACCATGCAGCGCGTGTTCATGAACATCACCGGTGTAGTGCCTATACTTTCGGCGGCTGTATTCATGAGGTCATTCGATGGCACAACACTTTCCTCTCAATCGCCGGACCATGCTCGCCAGCGGCGCTCTTTTCATTGGCGCGGCATTCGCCCCCGCAGCGTTGCGCGCCCAGAGCAATAGCGACGGCAAGATTCCAATCGGAACCGTCGGCGCCGGCCATATCGGCAGCACGATCGGCCGGTTGTGGATCAAGGACGGGCATAAGGTCCTGTTTTCGTCGCGCCACCCCGAGGAATTGAAAGAACTGGTGGTGGGCCTTGGACCGTTGGCGCAAGCGGGCACCGTCGACCAGGCAATCGCGTTCGGCGAGGTTGTGTTGATCTCCGTACCCTACGGCGCGCTGCCGCAGCTCGGCCGCGATCATGCCGCGGCGCTGAAGGGCAAAATCGTCCTCGACACCTGCAATGCCGTCGCCGCGCGCGATGGCGCCGTCGCCGATGAAGTGGAGGCGAACGGCATCGGGGTGACCTCGCAGAAATATTTGCCGGGAACGCGGCTTGTTCGCGCTTTCAACACGATTTCCTACAAGGTGTTTGCGAACGAGGCGAACCGTCCCGATCCGAAGCTCGCGGTCCCGATCGCGGGCGATGATGCCGAGGCGGTGCAGGTCGCAGCCGCTTTGGTGCGCGGCGCCGGCTTCGACCCGGTCATCGTTGGCAAGCTTGCAGACGCGAAGTTGTTTCAGCGCGGCGGGCCGGGTTACGGGCAGCAGGTGAGCGCAGCCGAACTAAAGCAGAAATTGTCGCTGTCGCAATGACGCTGGAGACGACCGGCCGCGGCCGTGGGCTGGCATTGCTACAACGCCGGATCGCACGCGCGGTGCCGGCGACGCCGCAAGAGCGCGCCGCCGCACTATGGTCGTTCGGCTATTTTTTTACCCTGCTCGCCGGATATTACGTGCTCCGTCCGCTGCGCGATCAAATGGCCATTACCGGCGGCGTGCGTAATCTGCCGTGGCTGTTCACCGCTACATTTGTCACGCTGCTCGTTGCCCAACCGCTCTATGGCATGCTCGTTGCTAAACTGCCACGCGCCCGTTTCATCCCAATCGTCAATCATTTCTTCGCCGCCAACTTGGCTCTGTTCTGGCTGTTCCTGACGTTGCAAATCGACACCGCGCTCGTCGCCCGCATGTTTTATGTTTGGGTGGCTATATTCAGCCTGTTTTCGGTTGCGGTGTTCTGGTCGTTCATGGCCGACATATACACGGCCGACCAGGGCAAGCGGCTGTTCGGCTTTATCGGCGCCGGCGGCACCGCCGGCGCGCTGCTCGGCCCGGTCCTTACGATTGAGCTCTCCAGCCCGCTCGGTCCGATCAATCTTTTGATCGTAGCCATGATTTTGATCGAGGCTGCGGTGTTTTGCGTCTGGCGCCTGGAACAGGCCGCGACTATCCACGAAGGCGATCGCGCGCGCGACGAACGGCTGGGCGGCGGCGCCTTCGCGGCACTGCCTGAGCTCATTCGTTCGCCTTACCTCATCGGCATCGCAGCATGGATCACGTTGCAATCGTTCTGCGCGGCGATGCTTTATTTCGAGCAAATTCACCTGGTGGCGGCCGAGATACACGATGCCGGCGTGCAAACCCGGATCTTTGCCGCGATCGACCTTGCAGTGAATTTGCTCACCCTTGCGACGCAGCTCCTTGCGACCGGGCAATTGCTCAAGCGTTTTGGCACCGGGGTTGCTGCGGCAGCGCTGCCTGCTGTCTATGTTGCCGGCTTTATCGCGCTGTTTCTCGTGCCGACGCTCGCAGCGGTTCTGGCACTTCAAGTGGCGCAGCGCTGGCTTCACTTCGCCTTTGCTAATCCGGCTCGCCAAGTGTTCTATACGGTATTGGGGCGTGAAGAGAAATATAAGGCCAAGAACTTAATCGACGTCGTCATCTATCGCGGCTCCGACGCGCTTTACGGCTGGGTGTTCGACAGCTTGCAGATCTTGGGACTGAAACTCGCCACGATCGCGCTTGTGGCGGCGCCCGTTTCGGCTGTTTGGTTGATCCTGTCAGCAGTATTGGGGCGCGCGCAGGAAAGCCGCGCCAAGCTCGCGGAAGCCCCAACCAACCCCGGCTGATACAAATGCGCTCATTGACCCGACGCCAATTCGCGATTTTGCCTGCCGCCGCCGTGGTGGCGGAAGCAACAATCGCGCCCTCACCCGCTTTTACGCAATCCTCTTTTGCTCAATCTCCGGCGCCTCTCGTTACCCGGCCAATCCCCGTGACCGGCGAACCTTTGCCGGCGGTCGGGCTAGGCACCGCCTCGGTCTTCGATACCGCCGATGCCACGACCCGGCAAAAAGCAGGCGCGGTCGTGCAAGCGCTCGTCGATAATGGCGGCAAGCTGATCGATACCGCCTCGACCTATGGCGACGCCGAACGGGTTCTCGGCGAGGTGATTGCGCCGGCCGGCTTGCGCGACAAACTCTTTATCGCAACCAAGCTGGAATCCCCGGACGGCGATGAGCTCAAACGCTCCTTGAACCGCTTGCAAGCCGCCAAAGTCGATCTGCTCCAGCTCCATAACGTGAGCAATCCGCGGCAATCGCTGGCCGCCTTCAAAGCCTGGAAGACGCAAGGCGTGTGCCGCTACATCGGCATCACGTCGACCTTCCACGGCGCCTTCGCCGCCGTGCAGGCGGTGCTCGGGCGCGAAAAGCCGGACTTTGTGCAGATCGATTATTCCATCGACGATCGCGAGGCAGAGAAGCGCATCTTGCCGCTGGCGGCCGAGGTGAAGGCCGCCGTGCTCACCGCGGTGCCGCTCGGCCGCGGCCGGCTGTTCCGCACCGTGCGCGGCCGACCCGTGCCGGATTGGGCGCAGAGCTTCGCGCCAAGTTGGGCACAGTTTTTCCTCAAATATCTATTGGCCGATCCGCGCGTGACCGCGGTCATTCCCGGTACGGCCGATGCGGCGCATATGGCCGATAATCTCGGCGCGATGCGCGGCCCGCTGCCGGACCCCGATCAGCGGCGGCGCATGGTGCAATTCGTCGAGAGTCTCTAGGGCACGACACATGAATGCGCGGTGCTGTCAGCGCCGGAATCCGCGCTTCCTATCCGTTTTGAAAACGCTTACCATTGTCTTCAGTTGTGTGGAGCATCCAAAGAATGCGGATGTTCAACTTCCCAGCCATGAGGAAAACCACGCCGCGATATTTTTCATCGCGTTAGTGTCAATTTTTGTAAGCCCGTCCTTATCCTCGGTGGCCCAACAACCCGCAGATCAACAATCGACTGTCCGAGCACCCGAAGGTGGACTCATCGGCGGAGCAGCCGGCGCAGCCATTGCTACTGAGGGCGAGTTGAAGTCGACCATTCGCACGTTCCAAGGTGATAATCCGTCCGCGGTGTACCGTTATTATTGGTGGCACGACAGCTGCTATGTCCGCTTTCAGTCGGATAATTATAAGCTAGTCACGTCCGATTATTGCCATCATTAATTGCGCCACATTTGTTTTCGTCACAGCGGAATGTCCGTTTTAACACTGCCACCAACAAAACGCGAAAGCCGCAGCGGGGGGTGCTGCGGCTTCCGTTTACGCCCGCTGCAGGGAGGGGGGAACAGCGAGCGCGGGGCAATTAAGCGCGATCACGAAAAATGGTTCAGCTCGCGGCGGCCTTCGCGCCAGCCGTGTTCGTGGCCGTGTTCCTGGCCGCCACGCATGCCACGATGCGGGCGTAGCATGCGCGCGAGCGTCGTGAACCGGTTTTTCTGATCGTCATTGAGGCTCTGATAGAGCGGCGTGCCGGCATCGGCGATCTTTTTGAGCGCGGCGCCGGTCTTCGCCATATTGTCGGCGCGCTGCGAGAGCCGCTCAAAGGGCGTCGCCGGCTGCTGCTGCTGCTGCTGTTCGCCAGCTTGGCGCGCTTGTGCGCGCTGGATACGCAGTTGAACGAGATCGCGTACCGCCTGCTCGAACGGCGGCCAATTCTTGCTCTGGTCGGGGGTGAGCTGCAGCCCGGCTTTCAATGCGGCGATTCGCGCATCGGCAAAAGCGGAAATATCCCCAGCGCTCAGACGGTGCCGCTGCTCGGCGCGCGGGCCGCCGTCGCCGAAGCGGTCGCCGCCAAAACCGTGCTCAGCATAAGCAAATGATGCGCCGGCGAGCGCTAAAAGCGCTGTCGCAGTGATCACTGGCTTCAACATGGCGATCCTCCTCGAATGTCGCGCCCCAACGAAATAGATGGCGCGGCGCGCGGCCATGCAAGTTAAAGTTTTGAAATGTGCTGTGAGGAAAAGATTACGAGTGCGTAATCTTTCGGTCGGAGCTTAATTATTCTGTCGCGACACACTCAATGCAGGATCTGCTGCAGAAATAGCCGCGTGCGTTCGTGCTGGGGATGCTCGAAGAAAGCCTTCGGCTCGTTTATCTCGACGATCTGGCCTTCGGCCATGAATATGATCCGGTCGGCGACCTGCCGCGCAAACCCCATTTCATGGGTCACGACCAGCATGGTGATGCCGTCGCCGGCGAGTTCCACCATCGTGTCGAGTACCTCCTTGACCATCTCGGGATCGAGCGCGGAGGTGGGTTCGTCGAACAGCATGATGTTCGGGCTCATGCACAATGCGCGCGCGATGGCGACGCGCTGCTGCTGGCCGCCGGAAAGCCGGGCTGGGTATTTTTGCGCCTGATCCGGTATCCGCACGCGCCGAAGGAAACGCATCGCAAGCTCTTCGGCGTCTTTCTTCGGCATATGGCGGACCCAGATCGGCGCCAAAGTGCAGTTTTCCAGCACGGTGAGATGCGGGAACAAGTTGAATTGCTGAAACACCATGCCGACGTCGCGGCGTACCGCGAGAATCTGCTTGGGATCGTCGGTCAGCTCCTTGCCGTCGACGACGACACGGCCGCGCTGCCAGTCTTCGAGGCGGTTGATGCAGCGAAGCATCGTCGATTTGCCGCCACCCGATGGACCACAGATCACAATGCGCTCGCCCCGCGCGACCGTCAGATTGATGTCGCGCAGCACGTGGAAATCGCCGTACCACTTGTTCAGGGCGCTGATCTCAACGGCCCATCCCGTCTTTTCGCCGCCGGTCCGGTTTGACGGATTTGTCATCGGCAATGCCTTTCAGCGACGATGCGCGCGTGCCAGCCGCGCCTCGACATTCCGCGAATAACGCGACATTCCATAGCAGCAGATGAAGTAGAACAGCGCTGCGAACGCATAGCCGGTGACGCTCGTGATCGGCGTCGCCCAATGCGGATCGCCGCGCGCCGCTTCGATGGTGCGCAGAAAATCGAAAATGCCGACGATGAACACGAGCGTCGTATCCTTGAACAGACCGATGAAGGTATTGACGATATTCGGCAGCGTCACCCGCAATGCTTGCGGCAGGATAACGAACGCCATCATACGCCAATACGGCAGCGCCAGCGCCTGGGCCGCCTCATATTGGCCGCGCGGGATCGACAACAATCCGCCGCGCACGACTTCCGCCATATAGGCCGATGCGAACAAGGCAACGCCGATCAGCGCGCGAACGAGCTTATCCGGCGCGAGGCGATCGGGCACGAACAATGGCAGCATGACGCTCGCCATGAACAGCACCGTGATCAGCGGTACGCCGCGGACAAACTCGATGAATGTGACCGAGAACAATCGCACCGCCGGCATTTCGGAGCGCCGCCCGAGCGCTAACAAAATACCGAGCGGCAGCGAGGCCACGATACCTACGGTCGCCACGACAATCGTGACGAGAATGCCGCCCCACAGCGAGGTCGGCACGTCGGCTAGACCGATGATCGGCACGCCGCTTAAAAGAACGTAAGACAGGATCGGCAGAACGATAAAGAAATAGATCGCGCCGATATCGCGGCGCGGCGCGCCAAGCCAGGCCAGCCAGGCAATTCCGAACGCGAGCAAAAAGAAGAAGAGATCGACGCGCCAGCGTTCGCCCAGCGGATAGAAGCCGTAAGTGAAATATGACGACCAGGCGCGAATGAAGGCCCAGCACGCGCCAGGCTCCGGATTCTGCGCGGACGGCAGGCAGGCTTCCCGATCGGCGCCCGACCAGACGGCATCAAGCAAGAAAAAACGCAGCAAAGGCGGCACGATCCACACGATGAGCGCCGCGCAGATAATGGTGAGCGCAATATTGCCCGGCGAAGAAAACAGGTTGGCCCGCAGCCAGCCTATCACGCCGGCGCTGGCGAGGGGCGCGGGTAAGAGCTCCGCCGGCGCTTCGCGCAGATAGATCCGGTCTGTCGCCGCCATAGTTCAGCGCTCCACGATGCCGACACTGCGCCCATAGAGATTCATGAGCAGCGACGTGACCAGACTGAGGAAAAGATAGACGGCCATGGTGATCGCGATCACCTCGACCGCCTGGCCGGTGATGTTGAGCACGCTTCCGGCGAAGACTTGCACGAGGTCGGGATAACCGATCGCGACCGCAAGCGACGAATTCTTGATCAGATTGAGATATTGGCTGGTCAGAGGCGGCACGATCACCCGCATCGCCTGCGGCACGACGATAAGCCGTAGTGTGCTGCCCGAGCGCAATCCGAGCGCCTGCGCCGCTTCGGTCTGGCCTTGCGACACGGCAAGGATGCCGGCGCGCACGACCTCGGCGATGAAAGCGGCGGTGTAGATCGTCAATGCGAGCAGAAGCGCGGCGAATTCCGGCAGGATTTCGGCGCCGCCCCGAATATTGAACCGGCCCACGTCGGGGAAACTAAAAGACAGCGGCGCGCCGGCGCCGACAAACACCAGCAGCGGCAGGACAACGATCAGCCCGAAGGCATAGGACAATGTGCGCGGCGGTTGGCCGGTCCGTTCTTGACGGCGGCGCGCCCAAATCCGCACCGCCAGCGTGGCAACGATCCCGAACACCAGTGCGGCGGCGACATAGTCGAAATTCTCGGCAAATTCCGGCCGCGGCAAAAACAATCCACGATTGTTGAGAAACGCACCCGAGACCGAAATGCTGCTGTGCAAGTCCGGCAGCGACTTGAGCACGGCGTTGTACCAGAACAGGATTTGCAGCAAGAGCGGAATGTTGCGAACCAATTCGACATAGCCGCCAGCCAGCCGGGCAACCAGCCAGTTTCGCGACAGTCGCGCTATGCCGATGGTGAAGCCAAGCGCAGTGGCGAGCACGATGCCGAGCGAAGCGACCAGCAGCGTGTTGAGCAGTCCCACCCAGAAGGCGCGGCCGAAAGTCGAGGTGCTCGATGAATAGCCGATCAGCGTCTGGCTGATGTCGAATCCGGCCGTGTTATCCCAGAAGCGAAAGCCAGATGCGATATGAGCTTTCGCCAGGTTGTCGGCCGCATTGATGAAGGCGCCATAAGCGAGACCGCCGATGACGACGACAAGCGCCGCCTGGAGCGCAATGCTGGCCCACTGCTGTCTGCTGCGAAGCGGGAGTTGCAGCATCTTTGCCATGAGCGCGCCGACGGCGGCTGCGTTGCGGCGGCTAGCGCACGGGAAGCCCGTATTGCAGGCCGCCCTTGGTCCATAACGCGTTCAGTCCGCGGGCGATCTTGAGCGGCGAGCCCTGCCCGACATTGCGCTCGAAGCTTTCGCCGTAATTGCCGACGGCCTTGATGATTCGATACGCCCAATCGTTGGTGAGCCCGATCGATTGGCCAAATTGGCCCTCGGCACCGAGCAGACGCCGGACATCCGGCGAATTGGATTTCAACATGTCATCGACATTTTGTTGGGTGATGCCGAGCTCTTCGGAATTGAGCATCGCCTCGTGGGTCCAGCGCACCAGGTCTTCCCAGGTGTCGTCGCCCTGGCGCACGACAGGAGCGAGCGGCTCCTTGGAGATGATCTCCGGCAATACGATATGTGCGCTCGGATCGGCTAGCCGCAGGCGCTCGCCATAGAGGCCCGATGCATCGGTCGTATAGGCGTCACAGCGGCCGGTGTCATAAGCCCGCACCGCCTCGTTCGCGGTCGCAAAGGTCACCGTCTTGAGCGACATACGATTGGCGCGGAAATAATCGGCGAGATTGAGCTCGGTCGTGGTGCCCTGCTGTACGCAGACCGCGGCATCGCTGAGCTCAAGCGCGGACTTCACGTTCAGCGATTTGCGGACCATGAATCCCTGACCATCGTAATAAGTGACGCCAGCAAAGTCCAAGCCGAGCGTCGTATCGCGTGACATCGTCCAGGTGGTGTTGCGCGCCAGCACGTCGATTTCACCGGACTGCAGTGCCGTAAATCGATTGGCCGTCGTTAACGGAACAAACTTGACCTTCTTGGGATCGTTAAAGATCGCAGCGGCGATGGCACGGCAGAAATCGACGTCGAAGCCGACCCAATTGCCCTGCGGATCGGGCATGCCGAAGCCGGCTAGTGTGCCATTTCCGCCGCAGACGAGCTGACCGCGATCTTGAACTGCCTTGAGCGTCTGCGCGGATGCCGCTTGCGCACCGAACGCAAGCACCATTGCAATGGCGAAAGCCGTACCTAAACGTTGCATGATCAGCCCTTTCAACAGAGGAGGCGCGCAAGCCCTTTATAGGCGCGCGTGGCTCGCTACCCATCCGCGATCATCTGAGAACGATCGCCATATGAGGTCAAGGGGTTGACGAACGCGGAGAATGCCCGGAAATGGCGGGACGGCCCTGAAATAGCCGGATCGGCCAGCAGCGAAGCGAATTTGAACAGCCAACACACGCAAAATACGCGCATGAACGACAAATCCAAAGACGAGGCTTCGCGCGCCCGGCAGCCCGAGACCACGATCGTCACCGGCGGCCGCGATCCCATGGCCTATCACGGCTTCGTCAATCCGCCGGTCTACCATGCATCGACCGTGCTTTACCCGAGCGCCGAGGATTTCCTCGCGCATCGGGCACGCTACCAATATGGACGGCGCGGCACACCGACAACGGAAGCGCTCGAGCGCGCTTTGCAGGAACTGGAAGGACCGCAATGCGCCGGGGTTGCGCTTCTGCCTTCAGGGCTCGCGGCGATTTCGACGGCCTTCCTCGCCGTCGTGCATGCCGGCGACCATGTCCTCGTTACCGACAGCGCCTATGGACCGACACGTATTTTTTGCGACCAGATAGTGGCCCGGCTCGGCGTCACCGTCACTTATTACGATCCGCTGATTGGCGCCGCGATCGCCGAATTGATCCAGCCGAACACGCGCGTTGTCTATCTCGAATCGCCTGGCTCGCTGAGCTTCGAAATGCAAGACACGGCGGCAATTGCCAAGGCCGCCCACGACAAGGGCGCATTGGTGTTGATGGACAATACCTGGGCGACGCCGCTCTATTTTCGCCCGATCGAGCACGGCGTCGACATGGCGATTCAAGCCGGCACAAAATATATCGGCGGCCATTCCGACCTCATGCTCGGCACCATTTCGGCGAATGCAGCAACGCTCGCGCGGCTGAAGAACACGGCACGCTATACGGGGCAATGCGAAGGACCCGACGACGTCTATCTCGGACTGCGCGGCTTGCGGACGCTGGCGATACGGCTTGAGCGCCACCAGCAATCCGGCCTTGCGATCGCCCGCTGGCTCGAAGGGCGGCCGGAAGTGCTGCGCCTCTTGCATCCGGCGCTGCCGAGTCATCCCGGACACGCCATCTGGAAACGCGATTTCTCCGGCGCCTCGGGATTATTCAGCATGGTGCTCAAGCCGGTGCCGCAAAAGGCGTACTACGCCTTTCTCGACACGCTTGAATTGTTCGGCATCGGCGCCTCATGGGGCGGCTACGAGAGCTTGGCCATTCCGTTCGATTGCGCGCCGCTGCGCACCGTCACGCGCTGGCAACCGGGCGGGCCGACAATACGATTCCACATCGGCCTTGAGGCGGTCGACGATCTGATCGCCGACCTCGAGCGTGGTTTCGCCGCGCTCGCTGCGGCCGCGCGCAGCTAGCAGCACAAAAGTTTAGGCCGCAGGAGCCGCAACCTTGCGATCGCGCATCACAAAATAAAGATTGCGTAGGTAAACGAAAACGCCGAACGCTTGGCCGGCTATGAAGACCACATCCTTGCGGTAGAGCGCATAGACCAAAAGCAAGAGTCCGCCGCCGATCGAAAACAGCCAGAACGCCATCGGAATGACGCTATGGCCGGCGCGCTCCGAAGCGATCCATTGCACCAGAAAGCGCGCCGTGAACAGCGCCTGGGCAACGAGACCGAGCAACACCCACCAATCCAATCGGGTGATGAAGACGTCGGTAAGATACGCACCGATCGCGTGCGACATATCAACGAGCAAGAGTAACCTCCACCGATTGGGGAACGCGCTTCTTCCGGCGAATGAGCCACCACACGCCAATCAAATCGACCATGCCGATCCACAGCCGATCCCAAAAGCCGTAATTGGACGTGCCGTTCAAGCGCGGCCGATCGACGACTTCGATATAGTCGATTTGCAATCCTTCGCGCCGCACCAGCGCCGGCAGAAAGCGATGCAATCCGTCGAAATACGGTAGCGATAGAAACACATCGCGGCGAATTGCTTTCAACCCGCATCCCGTGTCGCGCGTGCCGTCCTTGAGCACCACGCTGCGCACGGCGTTGGCAATGCGCGATTGCAGTTTTTTAAACGCGGTCGCCTTGCGGCCCACCCGCTGGCCCGCGACGAGCCCAATAAGCGGGCTCCCCGCTTCGAATGCAGCGATCAGTGCGGGAATGAATGCCGGATCGTTTTGCCCGTCGCCATCGATTGTGACCACGAGCTCGGCGCGCGCCATGGCGACCCCGGTGCGGATCGCCGCAGACTGGCCGCAGGACTGCTCATGCCGGATTTGGCGCAACCATGAACGGCCTTGCATCAGCGCGCGCAGTTCGTGCTCGGTCGCATCGTTCGAGCCGTCGTTGACGTAGACGACTTCGAACGCACGGTCCTGCAGGGCGGCGGCGATCTCGGCGACTAACGGCGCGACATTACCGGATTCATTCTTGGCCGGCACGACGACGGATACCGCCAGACGGTTATGCCCGTCTTGGTGCAACGCTCCATCATGCGACATCGCCGCCTGCAACATAGTGTCTGGCCACAGCACCATTTTACGACATGCGCCAAGCTTCTAAGGCGCATCGCCGCCGGGTTCAATCGGGCCAAAAAGCTCTCAGGCGCTCATGCGGCGCATGGAGATCGCCTGCCGCAAAGCCGCCTTGATGCGCAGCAACGACGGTCCGGGATTGGCGCGCAGGTCGACAGCGCGAAATACCAAACGCCGCGCGGCAAAGGAGCGCCGTAATAAGTGCGTGCCCAGCAGGGCAACCAGCGCGCCGGCGATGACATCGCTTGGATGGTGCGCCAGGACGGCGACACGGCTAACCATAATTACCGCCGCGTAGAGCCACATCACAATGCGCGTGCGCGGCCAGATCGCCCCGATCGCGATCGCCGCGGCAACCGCCGTCGTGGCATGGCCGGACGGCATGCTGGCGAACTCCGGTCGCCAACCGAATAGCACGTAGTTAAACGGATCCTCGTGACCGCCGACGTATGGCCGGGCACGGCCGATCAAGCGCTTGGCAATCGAAACGAACAATCCCGGCAAGGCGACCGCAAGAAATAAAAAGCCAAACCGCGCGGCAAGCGCAGCAAGCACGCCTTGCGCAAGTCTGGTCAGCTTGGTCGAGGTCACCGCCGCCAGGAACAGCAGGATGAAGCCGCACGGAAACAAGAACCAGCCGGACAGGCCGAGATCGGTGATCTTTTCAAACGCGGCTCGAAACCAATGCGGCTCGCCGCGCGCCCAATCGAGCACCGCGGTATCGAGGAGAAACATCGCGGCTATTGCGGCGGCGATCAGGGCGACGCTCCAGACGATTGTGCCGGGCGATCGTCCGACCGTGATTGATGGTGCCGGGCGCACCAGCGCGCGACACCACAGGACGGTATTTGTCGCGAGATTGCGCGCCAGCCGCTGCACCGCTGCTTGTAGGCCTGTCCCCTGCCCGACCGGTGTCACATTCATATTTTCCAAACGCGGATTCGGTGCGTTCACGGCGCGCTCGTTTCGAACACCGCAATCGAAACCGGCTTACCGGTGCTGATGTCATAGCCATCGACCAGCGGGCCGCGATCGTAGCGCAAGCCGATCGCCTCCGCGCGCAAGGCGAAGGCGCGTTGCTGGCGCGCTTCGACGAAAGCAAAACGGCAGCTGCCGGCGAGCAGAAAATCGGCGGCGCCGGCGGCATCGGTGAAGTGCGTCTTGGTGCCGGCGAGAAATACCAGGCTTGGCTCTTCGTAGCCGGCGCTGGCCGCGAGGGGACTTGGACACGGCGCCTCGCGCAATACCTCGGCAAGCGCAACGCTGGGGAAGACCGGCTCAAGCGATGGGACGACGATCGCATAGATCGCGATCGCCATCAGCACGGCTCCTTCCACCGCCCGGCTGAACGCGCGTTCGGCACCTTCCTCGTCGTATAATTGCCAGGCGAACAAGCCGCACACGACAGCGCCGGTAAAGAACGGCCAGGCCAACAGTGCCAGATCGCGTTCGATGACGACCGCAGCGATGACGGCGATGATGCTGACGATCACCGGGACTAAAAACCACCACATCACGCCGCGAACAAGCCATGGCCGATGCGACAATACGCGGGACTCGACTGCCCCAGCGGTCAGGATTGCGATCGCCGGATAGAGCGGCAGCACGTAGTGTGGCAGCTTGGTGATGATGGCTTCGAACACGATCCACGACGGCACGAGCCAAGCTAAAAGAAAGCGCGCGGCCGCTTCGCGCCGCACTGCCCAGACCGCGGGCGCCGCGAGCCCGGCCAGGATCGACGCCGGAAAGAATGTCACAAAAAACAAAATCAGATAGAGGCCGGGCGGCGCGCCGTGGGTTTCTTGTGGGCTCGCCACCTTGGCGAGCATGTCTTCTCCCACCGAACCGATCAGGAATTGGCTACCAACACGCGCATAAATCGCGATGAACCAGGGTAGAACGAGGAGCAAAAGCCATAACAGGCCGGGAAGCGGCCGCAGCGCCAACAACCAGCGCGCCGAGCGAGCGATGACAACCAATGTAACCGCGGCCAATCCCACGACCATCAGAATAAGCGGACCCTTGATCAGAATGCCGAGCGCGAGCGCCGTCCAGAAAATCGCGAGCAGGCCCAATCCCGGCTGCGGATCGCCGCGTCGTGGCGCAAGGTAAACGCGCGCCATCACCGCCATTGCAATAACGACTGTGAACAACAAGACGGCGTCGGTTTTGGCGAGACGGGCTTCGACGCCGACGATCGCCGACGACAGATCATCAACGCGGCGAGCACCGCGCCGCGCCGGCTGACAAAGGCGAGCGCGCACCAATAGGTCGCCAGCACCGCGCCGATCGCTCCGATCAGGGACGGCAGCCGATAGAGCCATATTGTCGTGCGCGCCTTGGGGAAGCCGAGCGCGTCCGCGGTGTTTACAACGGCTGCCTGCAGCCAATAGATACCGACCGGTTTGCGGTAGCGCACGTCGTCCTGGTAGCGGATGTCGACGTAGTCGCCAGTCTCGATCATCTGCTTGGTCGCTTGGGCGAAATAGGCTTCGTCGCGATCGACCGGCGGTATTTGAAAGAGTCCAGGCAGAAACGCGATCAGCGAGACCAGAACGAGCGCGAGCGCCGCGCGACGGCTCGATCCGGCGGCGTAATCGAATAGCGCGGTAAAGCCCTTGGCGGGCCAGTACGACCGCGACGTCCAGCTGCTGGTCGTGCTCATGCCGGTAGCACTATGATCGGTTAGCGCTTGCGCGTGATGGTGGCGGGAAAGCGAAACCCGCTTTGTGCGGCGACAGCGTGGTGACCCTCTAAGCGGCGCCGACAATAGTAAAATCGCCCATAGGGGGGAAGCAGCGCCGGGAAGCCATTTCGGCGCCGGTTCCGCGCGACCGACTAAAGAGCTGGGCGAGCAATTTACTGGGCGTTTTCGACTTCTATTCTATATAAAATCGGTGCCACGCAATTGGCACCACGATTGGGGCCCCGTAGCTCAGGGGATAGAGCAACAGCCTTCTAAGCTGAAGGTCGCAGGTTCGAATCCTGCCGGGGTCGCCAATAAAATCAGAGATTTAACTGATTTAGGACCTAGAGCCGTGAGGGCATCGGGGTAACAGTCGGGGTAACAGAAAAATAACTTACGGTTTAATGCCGCCATGCCCTCCCCTCGCCGCTTCCCGCCACCTTGGACTGTCGAGGAATTGGACGCCTGCTTTGTTGTCCGCGACAGCAACGGACAGCAACTTGCGCACGTCCGTTTCGATGCCTGTTATCGGCCTGCGCTACTCCGCACTGGGTGAAACCCGAAGCGTCAAAGAGCGACCTCGCAGAGGACCGAGCCGCTTGCGTGCAGGCGGTTCAGCAACCGCCGCCCGCTGGAACGACAGACCAACAGCAATATGAGGCGTGCATGAACGCACATGGCTGGAAATTACAGCAGTAAGATTGCTCAGCAAAGATGAAGCGCGAAGGATCGCCGCAGCTATGGGTTGGCTTGGAGGTCGCCGCAGACGTAATGCCCGTTTTTCCATTTCCCGTTCGGACAGTCGGGTAGATTTGTAGCAAATGGTGCAAATATCGCGAACCTGCCGGAGCTATTGCCGCAGTACAGTTCCCTAACTGGGCGGTGCTGCGACGTGCGACACAGTGA
>DASZCJ010000233.1:0-1647 GCA_035943155.1 Xanthobacteraceae bacterium
ACGAAAAATATCGCGGCGTCGCGCTGGTACGCGGCGGCCAAATGCAAGTGGTCGAAGGCCGCGCCCGCAGCCGCTGTGTGCTGCGCGAGTTTCCAGATTATGCGACGGCGCTCGCTTGCTATCGCTCTGCCGAATATCAGCACGCGCGGCCGCTGCGGCTGGCGCATTCGGAGTGCGACTTCGTCGTCGTCGAAGGCTATGACGGCCCGCAGCCGACATCGCCCTCGCCCGCACCGCCGCCACCCGCCAGCAAAAAAGGCTACTGGATCGTCCAGGTCGACGTGCCCGACGCCGAAGCTTACAAACCGTACCTGGTCGCCAATCAGGCGCCGTTCGGCAAATTCGGCGCACGCTATTTGGTCCGGGGCGGCCGTCGCGACGTGATGGAGGGCAGGGCGCGCGATCGCATCGTGGTGCTGGAATTTCCGAGCTATGAGGCCGCACTGGGTTGCTATCGGTCGCCGGAATATTTGGCGGCGAAGAAGCTGCGCGAAGGCAAGGCCGAGGCGGATGTCATCGTTATCGAAGGCTATGACGGGCCGCGATTTTGAAAGCGGTGCATGACCAACGGCGCGACGTACGTGCCTTAAATGCTGCTATGTTGCTGGCCCCGTTACGCCCGGCTATATCCCGGCCCGATTGGAGCAGCATTCATGTCCGCATCAATGTCCGCGGCAAATTCCGATCTGCGGGTGGTAGTCGCCGGCGCTGGCGGGCGCATGGGGCGGACCCTCATTCATGCCGTCGCGGCGACCAAGGGCATCACGCTTGCCGGAGCGGTCGATGCTTCGGATTCGGCGGTGATCGGCCGCGACGCCGGCGAATTGGCGGGCCTCGGCCGTAACGGCATCGTCGTTGCCGGCGATGTCGCGCCGTTGCTGCAGGCGGCCGACGCTTTAATCGAGTTCACCATACCGGCGGCGACGCTGGTCTTCGCCGAGATGGCGGCAAAGGCTGGGCTCGTGCACATCATCGGCACCACCGGGCATTCCGCCGAAGAAGAGGCGGTGATCGCCAAAGCGGCGAACCGCGCGACCATCGTCAAATCCGGCAATATGAGTCTTGGCGTCAATCTGTTGGCGGCGCTGGTCAAGCGGGTGGCTAAGACGCTCAACGACGATTACGACGTCGAGATCGTCGAAATGCATCACAACAAGAAGATCGATGCGCCATCGGGCACTGCGCTGATGCTCGGCCGCGCCGCTGCCGAAGGCCGCGGCGTCGATCTTGCGCAGCATTCGGTGCGCGGCCGCGACGGCATGACCGGCGCGCGCTGTCCCGGCGATATCGGCTTTGCGTCATTGCGCGGCGGCACGGTGGTCGGCGAGCATTCCGTGATCTTTGCCGGTCCGGCGGAGCGGGTCGAACTCACGCACCGGGCCGAAGATCGCATGATCTTCGCCCGTGGCGCGCTGCATGCCGCATTATGGGCGCGCGGCAAGAAGCCGGGACTTTATTCGATGGCCGACGTTCTCGGCCTGCGCGACGTTTGATGGAGCTTAAAGCATGGGTGAGCGAATTCTCGTGCTCGTGCGCCACGGCGAGAGCGAGTGGAACCTGAAAAACCTGTTCACCGGCTGGCGCGACGTCGACCTCACCGAAAACGGCATCAAAGAAGCGCGCGCCGCCGGTCGCAAGCTCAAAGCG
>DASZCJ010000234.1:0-3613 GCA_035943155.1 Xanthobacteraceae bacterium
GCGGCTTGAACAGCGCTTTCTCGACAAGGTCGAAAAGCTGCAGCGCGGTGACGAGTTGCCGCCCGGCGTGATGAAAATGGTCAAGGTCTTCGTCGCCGTGAAGCGCAAGATTCAGCCCGGCGACAAGATGGCCGGCCGGCATGGTAACAAGGGCGTGGTGTCGAAGATCGTGGCGAGTGAGGACATGCCATTCCTCGCCGACGGCACGCCGGTTGACATCGTGCTCAATCCGCTCGGCGTGCCGAGCCGGATGAATGTCGGTCAGATTCTCGAAACCCATCTGGGCTGGGCTTGCGCCGGCTTGGGGCTGAAGATCGGCAACGCCGTCGATCTTCACAATGGCAAACGGGACTCCAAGCCGCTCAAGGAGCTACTCAAGAAAGTCTACGGCGACGACGAGACCATCAAGTCGCTCGACGACAAGGGCCTCATGGAGCTCGGCACCAATCTTCGTCACGGCGTGCCGATCGCAACGCCGGTCTTCGACGGCGCCAAGGAAGCCGATATCGAGCACATGCTCGATCTCGCCGGGCTCGATCATTCCGGTCAGGTGAATCTGTTCGATGGCCGCACCGGCGATACTTTCGATCGCAAGGTCACGGTCGGCTACATCTATATGATGAAGCTGCACCACTTGGTGGACGACAAGATCCACGCGCGCTCGATTGGGCCCTACAGTCTCGTTACCCAGCAGCCGCTTGGTGGCAAGGCGCAGTTCGGCGGCCAGCGTTTCGGCGAAATGGAAGTGTGGGCGCTCGAAGCCTATGGCGCTGCCTACACGCTGCAGGAAATGCTGACGGTGAAGTCCGACGACGTTGCCGGGCGCACCAAGGTCTACGAATCGATCGTCCGTGGCGACGACGCCTTCGAATCCGGCATTCCGGAATCGTTCAACGTGCTGGTCAAGGAAATGCGCTCGCTCGGCCTCAATGTCGACCTGCACAATTCCAAGCAGCAGCGCGGCGGCGGTGGTGAAGTCGCCGAGGCGGCGGAGTAACGGACGTCGTCATGGCCGGGCTTGGCCCGGCGATCCACGACTTTCGCTCGTGACGCGTAAGACGTGGATGTCCGGCACAAAGCCGGGCATGACGGAGCAAAGAGAATAGCGACAGCGGCCGACAATCGTTGGCGAGCGGAGAATACGATGAACCAAGAGATCATGAATCTTTTCAGCCCGCAGGTGCCGGCTCAGGTCTTCGACCAGATCCGGATTTCGATTGCGAGCCCGGAAAAGATTCTGTCCTGGTCCTACGGCGAGATCAAAAAGCCGGAGACCATCAATTACCGGACCTTCAAGCCCGAGCGCGACGGCTTGTTCTGCGCGCGCATCTTTGGGCCGATCAAGGACTACGAGTGCTTGTGCGGCAAGTACAAGCGCATGAAGTACAAGGGCATCATCTGCGAAAAGTGCTCGGTCGAGGTGACGCTGTCGCGCGTGCGGCGCGAGCGGATGGGCCATATCGAGCTCGCCGCTCCGGTGGCGCATATCTGGTTCCTCAAGTCGCTGCCGAGCCGGATCGGGCTGCTGCTCGATATGACGCTCAAGGATCTCGAACGCATCCTTTATTTCGAAAATTACGTCGTGCTCGAGCCGGGGCTCACCCCGCTAAAGGACCGTCAGCTCCTGTCCGAGGACGACTACGTCAAGGCGCAGGATCAATTCGGCGCCGACAGCTTCACCGCCATGATCGGCGCGGAAGCGATCCGCGAAATGCTCAAAGCGCTCGATCTGGAGAAGATGGCGGCGGATCTGCGCAAAGAGATCGCCGAATCGACCTCGGAGCTCAAGCCGAAGAAGCTCGCCAAGCGGCTCAAGCTGATCGAAGCGTTCACCCAGTCCAGCAACAAGCCGGAATGGATGATCCTCACGCATGTGCCGGTCATTCCGCCGGACTTGCGGCCACTGGTGCCGCTTGATGGCGGCCGCTTCGCCACCTCCGATCTCAACGATCTCTATCGCCGCGTCATCAACCGCAACAATCGTTTGAAGCGGCTCATCGAGCTGCGCGCTCCGGACATCATCATCCGCAACGAAAAGCGGATGCTGCAGGAGGCGGTCGACGCATTGTTCGACAACGGCCGCCGCGGTCGCGTCATCACCGGCGCCAATAAGCGGCCGCTCAAGTCGCTTGCCGACATGCTCAAAGGCAAGCAGGGCCGATTCCGGCAGAATCTGCTCGGCAAACGCGTCGATTATTCCGGCCGTTCGGTGATCGTGGTCGGCCCGGAGCTCAAGCTGCATCAGTGCGGGTTGCCGAAGAAGATGGCGCTCGAACTGTTCAAGCCGTTCATCTATTCGCGGCTCGACGCCAAAGGGCTTTCGACCACCGTCAAGCAGGCGAAGAAGCTCGTCGAAAAAGAGAAGCCCGAAGTCTGGGATATTCTCGACGAGGTTATCCGTGAGCATCCGGTGCTGCTTAACCGCGCGCCGACGCTGCACCGCCTCGGCATTCAGGCATTCGAGCCGGTTCTGATCGAAGGCAAGGCAATCCAGCTTCATCCGCTGGTTTGCGCGGCGTTCAATGCCGACTTCGACGGCGACCAAATGGCGGTTCACGTGCCGCTATCGCTCGAGGCGCAGCTCGAAGCGCGCGTCTTGATGATGTCGACCAACAACATCCTGCATCCGGCTAACGGCTCGCCGATCATCGTGCCGTCACAGGATATCGTGCTTGGCCTGTACTATCTCTCGCTCATGATCGAGAACGGGCCGGGTCAGTACAGGCTCGAGCTCTACACGCCCGAGCAGCTCAAGCGCGATCCGAAGAAGCAGAACATCGTGCAGGGCTACTATCGCAACATCAGCGAAGTCGAGCACGCGCTCCAGGAAAAGGCGGTCGGGCTGCACAGCCGGATCAAGTACGTCTGGGATGGCGTCGACGAAGAGGGCAAGGTCGTGCGCAAGACCTACGAGACCACGCCCGGCCGTGCGCTCCTTGGCGAGGTTTTGCCCAAGCACTTCAAGGTGTCGTTCGATCTGGTCAACAAGCTGATGACCAAGCGCGAAATCTCCAGCATGATCGACACGGTCTACCGCCACTGCGGGCAGAAAGAGACGGTGATCTTCTGCGACCGCGTTATGGCGCTCGGTTTCCATCACGCGTTTAAGGCCGGCATCTCGTTCGGCAAGGACGACATGGTGGTGCCCGGCTCCAAGCGTTTGATCGTCGAGAAGACGCGCGAAGCCGTCAAAGAGTTCGAACAACAATATAATGACGGCCTGATCACCCAGGGTGAAAAGTACAATAAGGTCGTCGATGCCTGGTCGAAGTCCACCGACGCCATCGCCGAAGCGATGATGAAGGAAATCTCGTCCACCAAGAAGGACGACAAGGGCCGCGACATGCAGGTCAACTCGATCTACATGATGGCGCACTCCGGCGCGCGCGGCCCGCCCGCGCAGATGCGCCAGCTCGCCGGCATGCGTGGCCTGATGGCCAAGCCGTCGGGCGAGATCATCGAGAGCCCGATCATCTCCAACTTCAAGGAAGGGCTCTCGGTGCTCGAGTACTTCAACTCGACGCACGGCGCGCGCAAAGGCCTCGCCGACACGGCGCTCAAGACTGCAAATTCCGGTTATTTGACCCGCCGCTTGGTCGACGTGGCGCAGGAC
>DASZCJ010000235.1:0-13213 GCA_035943155.1 Xanthobacteraceae bacterium
GCAGAAAATTTACCGGCTTGGGATTTTTCGCATCGCGCACGTCGATGACGGTGATGCCGTTCGAAAATCCGTGGCCGATATAGGCATAGCCGCGGTTGACGATGACCTGAACGCCGTCGCCGCGGCCGCCTTGATCGCTATGACCGAGGAATTTGATATTTCGGCTTGCAACAGCATTCATTAATGGCTTCTCACTCTGCAGGGTTTATCGCGGACGTAAGTGGCCGGGACAGGCCCGGCCCTGACAATGTAAGGTGAAACCCGTATGCGAACGGAAGAAACGCACGATGGCTAACGCGAATAATTCAACTGGCAAAGTAGAAGGCATGATTGCCGTCGACAAGATCGGCACCAAAGTCCTATTCCTCAATCCGCAAAACTTTACGACGGAAGTCGTGATCGACGGCTTCCCGCGCACCGTGCATGAGTTGCTCGTGGTGCCGGAAACCGGCTTCGCCTATGTGCCCATCTTCGGCGACGGCATTCACGGCCGCAATCCCAATCCACAGCACCATCTCTGTGTCTTCGATCTGCACAAGCGCGCCCATGTCGCTACGATCGATCTGCGCCCCTATATCGCGCCGCATACGCTCAAGCTGGGGCCCGACGGGTTTATTTACATCACCTGCGAGAACTCGGCGGTGGTGGCGGTGATCGATCGCAAGGCCAACAAGGTCGTGGGCGCAATCGATTCCGGCTCGACCAACGGCCATCGCCTGATCATCGCGCCGGACGGCCAGCGCCTCTATACCGAGAATGAGGAAGACGCCACCGTCTCGGTCGTCGATCTGCCGAACCGCAAACTGCTCGGCAAGATCAAGACGCCGCGGCCGCTCGCCGGCATCGCGATTTCCCCCGATGGCCGCACCGTGGTTGCGGTCGATGATGCGCAGCCGACACTGTTTTTGATCGACACGCAGGCCGGTCGCGTGCGCAAAGAAATCGTGCTCAAGGATGTGCCGAAGCCGGCGCAGATCGCGCGCTATGCGCCGGACAATAGCCTGCTTGCCGTGAGCAGCCTTAACAGCGACATGGTCAGCCTGATCGATCCCTCGTTCCGCGAGCAGACTGCGATCAAAGTGGGCTCGCAGCCCATGGACATGGCGTTCCGCGGCGACGAGTTGTTTGTCGCCTGCCAGGGCGACGGGTCGGTTCACATCATCGACATTCCCGGCAAGCGCGCGAAGGGCAGTTTTTTGGCCGGGAAAGGCTGCGAGTCGCTGGGATTTTTCTAATCACCGCCTTAATCATGCGGAAAACCAGGCGAGACGTGGGCACAGTTCTCGCCTAGAATAATGCCAAGGGCCCGGCGCGGGCGTGTGAGGGAGTTAAGCAAGATGACGTGTAGAGGTATTCAAGCCGTGCTCATTGGAGCGGCGGCACTGGCGGTGACTGCAACCATTCCGGCCGATGCACAGCCGCGGCGCGTGCAAGTCGGCACCCTGGCCTGCTCGATTTCAGCCGGCGTCGGGCTTGTCGTGGCGTCACAACGCAATGTGAGCTGCAACTTTCAGCCGGATAACGGTCCGCCCGAGGCCTATACCGGAACCATGACCAAGGTCGGTGTCGACGTCGGCTTCACCACCGGTGGTGCGATGGTCTGGGGTGTGTTCGCGGATACCAATCGCTTCGCCGGTATGTTGAACGGGACCTATGCCGGCGCGACTGCCGAAGCCACCGCTGGGGCCGGCGTCGGCGCCAATGTGCTGATCGGCGGGTCGAACCGTTCGGTCGCGCTGCAGCCGCTCTCGGTGCAAGGCCAAGTTGGCCTCAACGTTGCGGCGGGCGTCGGCGCGCTGGAACTGCACTTGGCCCAATAACTTGGCTCAGTAGCCTGGCTCAGTAACTTGGCCCAGTAATTTGGCGTGTTAAGCGGCGCAGCAACTTTGCGCCTAGTTTAAGCGTACTCATCCGCTGTCATTGTAATTTTCGGCACAGGCCATTGCGCCAGCGCGTGCGTTGCACGCGCTTTGCCAGGCGGCTTGAGCGGTTCAACCGTCTTTTTTGGACGCCGGACCGGGGCGCCAAACCGAGGCGCAGTGTCACGCCTCTTGACCGGCCCCCGCTACCGCTGAAACGATAGCTCTCCCATCAAGCAATAGCTCCCCGCGGCCCGCGCCGGATGACGGGTCCGCCTTCGGGAGGCGGTGCGGGAGGTAACAAAATGGCGACAAACGGCGGCAATGGTACACGCGCGGTGGGGCCGCGCTGCGTCGCACTGGTCGGTCCGTTCCAGAGCGGCAAGACGACACTGCTCGAAGCGATCCTCGCCCGCACCGGCGCGATTCAGCGCCAGGGCACGATCGAAGCCGGCAATACGGTCGGCGATTCCAGCAAAGAGGCGCGCCATCACCGCATGAGCGTCGAACTCACTGTCGCCACCACGAACTTCATGGGCGACAATTATACGTTTCTCGATTGTCCGGGCTCGGTGGAATTCGTTCACGACATGCGCGCCGTCGTGCCGGCAATCGACGCCGCGATCGTCGTCTGCGAAATGGATGAAAAGAAGATCCCGCAGCTTCAGCTCATCCTGCGCGAACTCGAAGACTGGAAAATCCCCCGTATCTTGTTCGTCAATAAGATCGACAAGGGCAACGCCGCCGTCAGCGACGTGCTCACTCTGCTGCAGCCGGCCTCGCGCACCAAGCTGATCCTGCGCCAGATACCGACTTTCTCCGGCGACATCATCACCGGCTTCGTCGATTTGGCGCTGGAGCGCGCGTTTGTTTACAAGGAATACGCACCCTCGCAGGTCGTGCCGCTGGAAGGCGACGCCGTCGATCTGGAGAAGACGGCGCGCTTTTCCATGCTGGAAACGCTCGCCGACCACGACGACGAGCTGCTGGAGCAATTGCTCGAGGACATCCAGCCGCCGCGCGACAAAGTGTTCGACGATCTGCGACGCGAATTGCGCGACGGTCTGGTGTGTCCGGTCCTGATGGGCACGGCGGCACGCGCCAACGGCGTGCTGCGGCTGTTGAAGGCGCTGCGCCATGAATCTCCGGGCGTGGCCGAGACGGCCAAGCGGTTGGGAGTCAAATCGAGCAGCGATGCGGTCGGCTATGTGTTGAAAACGATGCATACGACGCACGGCGGCAAAATGTCGGTCGTACGGATGCTCGCCGGCCAGGCCGGTGATGGCACGACGTTCCTGACCGATGACGACGAGGCCGGACGCGTCGCCGGCGTGTTCAAACTTGTCGGCCAGTCAAGCGAGAAGCGCGGCCCGGCCGCGGTCGGTGAAACGGTCTCTTTCGCCAAGCTGGAAAAGGCCAAGACCGGCGACACGCTGTCGGCCGGCAAGCAGCCGCATCCGCCGCTCGCCAAAGTGCCGCCCTATCCGCCGGTGCTGGCCATCGCCATTTCGGCAAAGGAGCGCAAAGATGACGTCAAGCTGGGCCAGGCGCTCAACCGGCTGGCCGAGGAAGATCCCTCCATCACCATCGTGCATAACCCGGAAACGCACGAAGTTGTGCTGTGGGGCCAGGGCGAAATGCACCTGCGGGTCGCCACCGAGCGCTTAGGCGATCGCTACGGCGTAGCGATCGAGCGGCGCACCCCGAGCGTCGGCTACCGCGAAACCATCCGCAAATCGATCGTGCAGCGCGGGCGGCACAAAAAACAATCCGGCGGCCACGGCCAATACGGCGACGTGGTGCTCGAGATCAAGCCGCAGCCGCGCGGCGCCGGATTCTCGTTCGAGGAAAAGATCACCGGCGGCGTCGTGCCGCGCAATTACATTCCCTCGGTCGAGGAAGGCGTCATCGACGCGCTCAAGCACGGCCCGCTCGGGTTCCCGGTGGTCGATCTGCATGTGGCGCTGATCGACGGCTCGTATCACACCGTCGATTCCTCCGACATGGCGTTCCGCACGGCGGGGCGTATCGGTATCGTCGAGGGCTTGCCGCAATGCCAGCCGGTGCTGCTCGAGCCGATCCATCTGGTCGAGATCGTTTGTCCGAATGAGGCGACGGCGAAGATCAATGCGCTGATGTCTAGCCGGCGCGGCCAGATATTGGGCTTCGATACGAGGGAAGGCTGGGACGGCTGGGATATGGTGCGCGCCAAAATGCCGGAAGCGGAGATCGGCGATTTGATCGTCGAGATTCGCTCGGCCACTGCCGGCGCCGGCACCTTCACGTTCAAGTTCGATCATATGGCAGAGCTCACTGGCCGCACCGCCGACCAGATCATCGCCGCTCGCCGCGCTGCGGAGTGAATTAAAAGCCTAGCACCGTCACCCTGAGGTGCGAGCGCAGCGAGCCTCGAAGGGCGACGGCCCGGGCTGTCCTCCTTCGAGGGCCGCTTCGCGGCCACCTCAGGATGACGCTCAAATTTTTGAGGAATTCGACACGATGCCAGCCTATTGGGTCGCGCGTTCTAAAATCAACGATCCCGCCGCGTACAAGAAATACACGGATCGCGTGCCGGCGATCATCGCCAAATATGGCGGCAAGGTCTTGGCCCGCGGCGGCCGTTTTCAGATCATGGAAGGACCGCACAAATTCCAGCGCTTCGTCGTGATCGAATTTCCGACTTTCGAGCAAGGTGTCGCCTGCTTCACGTCGAAGGAATACGACGAAGCCGCCGCGTTTCGCCGCACCGGCGCAGGCGAGGTGGAGACGATCATTGTCGATGGCGGCGACGCGACGAAGTGAGCTACTCGCCGCCCGGCGGCGGCACGGCCAGGCCGGCGGCTGTATAGTCGCTAAGCTTGTTACGCAAGGTCCGAATTGAAATGCCGAGCACAACGGCGGCGCGGGTGCGATTGCCAAGGCACTGCTTGAGGGTTTCGAGGATCAAATCGCGCTCGACCTCGGCGACGGTACTGCCGACCAGACCGATGACGTTGGCCATAGCCGGCGTCCCCCCTGCGGCCCAACGGCGCCGCAGCCGGCGACAGTCGCGCGCAGCAAGGTTTGCCCAGGTCATAGTTAGCAGCGGGTTAACGCGCCGCGTCAGAGGTTGCACACCCGGCGACGGCTTCTCGCTGAAAGGGATCGCTTAAGCGGCTGTTACTGGCGGTATTGCTGGATACGGGTCGTGCGCAACCCGGCTAGGCCGTGCTGATCGATGGAATATTGCCAGGAAAGAAACTCTTCGACCGTCAGCGTATAGCGGCTGCACGCTTCTTCAAGCGACAGCAATCCGCCACGGACAGCGGCAACCACTTCCGCTTTGCGGCGGATGACCCAACGTTTCGTCCCGGGAGCCGGCAAATCGGCAACTGTCAGGGGCGAACCGTCCGGCCCGATCACATATTTGACCCTCGGGCGATGGGGTTCGGTCATTGCTACTCTCGCAAACTCGACAACGCTACAGAGGGCCAATCTACGGAGCGCGACTTAAGATTTGGCTAAGCGGGAAGGGAGGTTTTGCGCCATTTCTGCCGACGAATTCGATTCGCCGGCGGGGCCAGCGGCGGTCGCCTTAGCGCTCCGTTAATGGCTGCCGTTGCGGTTGTTCGGTTCCGCCAGCTTGGTTACCTCATGGCGGAGGGGGACAGCGCCGCCTATAGTAAGGGCGAAGCCACGGCCACTTGGCGGGTCAGACGCGAATCCCGCCGCAGGAACCTGTTGCCCATATTTGCTGCCCCAGGATCTCCCACCAATGGATCTGAACACGCTGGATATCGAAGACCGTCCGTCCGCTACGCGCGTCGTCGTAGCGATGTCGGGCGGCGTCGATTCATCGGTGACGGCGGCGCTGCTGGCGGAGGCCGGTTACGATGTCGTCGGCATTACGCTTCAGCTTTACGATCATGGCGCGGCGACCCATCGCAAGGGCGCATGCTGCGCCGGCCGCGACATCCACGATGCCCGGGCGGTGGCCGCGCGGATCGGTATTCCGCATTATGTCCTCGATTACGAACAGCGTTTCAAGGAAGCGGTTATCGACCGCTTTGCCGACAGCTATGTTGCGGGAGAAACGCCGGTGCCCTGCGTCGAGTGCAACCAGGCGATCAAATTCCGCGATCTGTTGGCGACTGCGCGCGAACTCGGCGCCGCCGTGCTGGCGACCGGCCATTACGTCGCCTCGCGCCGATTGCCGGATGGCGGCCGTGCGCTCTACCGCGCCCGCGAGACGGAGCGGGACCAGAGCTACTTTCTGTTCGCCACGACGCGCGCGCAGCTCGATCTGTTGCGCTTCCCGCTCGGCGATCGGACCAAGGCGGAGACGCGCGAACTGGCGCGGCGCTTCGGGCTTGCCGTTGCCGACAAGCAGGATAGCCAGGACATCTGCTTTGTGCCGAGCGGGCGCTATGCCGACGTGATCGAACGGCTGCGTCCCGGCGCCGCCGGACCCGGTGAAATCGTCGATCTCGACGGCCGTGTGCTCGGCCGGCATGACGGCATCATTCATTTTACCGTGGGTCAGCGGCGCGGCCTTGGCATAGCCGCCGGTTCGCCGCTCTATGTCGTGCGCCTCGATGCTGCGTCGCGCCGGGTCATGGTCGGTCCGCGCGAAGCGTTGCGGACCAGTCGCATTCGCCTGCGCGACGTCAATTGGCTCGGCGATATCGCCGTTAGCGAAGCAATCGAGCGTCACGCCGAAATTTACGTCAAGGTCCGCTCGACCCGCGCACCGCAAGCCGCTTGGCTGCATCGGAACGTCGAGGCTGATTTCGAAGTCGAGTTGATTGGCGGCGAAGACGGCGTGTCGCCCGGACAGGCCTGCGTGTTCTACGACGCGGCCGATGGTCAGGCGCGCGTCCTTGGCGGTGGTATCATCGCCGGCACGCAATCGGCGCAAGCGACGAGCAATGCCGCCGCAGCGCTGGCCGGCACAAGATGACGTCGAGCGGCGCATGACCATTGCGCAAGATTGCCTCCGGCGGTCAAATCCTAGCGGCCTGTCTTTCCCGATCGCGCCCTAAAGCGAGCCAGCCGACCAACTCATGGCCGACCAATTCGACAAAGCGGCCGTCGCGAAAGCCTATGCGCGCTGGGCGCCCATCTACGACTTCGTCTTCGGCGCGGTGTTTGAACGCGGCCGCAAGGCGGCGACGGCCGCGGCGGAGCGCATCGGCGGCCGGATCCTTGAAGTCGGTGTTGGCACTGGGCTCTCGCTGCCGGATTATTCAGCGGCGAACCGGCTCGTCGGCGTCGATCTTTCGGCGCCGATGCTGCGTAAAGCCAAAGCGCGCGTTGCGGAACGCAGGCTTGGCAATATCGACGGCCTTGCGGTGATGGATGCGCAGCATCTCGCATTTGCCGCCGCCGCCTTCGATGTGGTGGTGGCGCAATTTGTCATCACAGCGGTGCCCGACCCCGAGGCCACGCTCGACGAGTTCGCCCGCGTCACCAGGCCGGGCGGCGAAATCGTCCTGGTGAATCATCTCGGCGCCGAAACCGGCCTGCGCGCGATCTGCGAGAGATCATTCGCTCCGCTTGCGCGTCGGCTCGGTTGGCGCCCGGAATTCGGCTGGCAGCGGCTTGCCAACTGGGCGACGCGCCATGGCGGTATCGAACTCATCGAACGGCGGGCAATGCCGCCGCTCGGTCATTTTTCGCTGATCCGGTTTGCACGGAAGTTGAAAACGATTTGACTAGAGCATGATCCCGAAAAGCTTGCCCTCGGACTTGATCCGTGGGTGGAACCGGTTTTTCGCCTGCGTGAAGCCCGGGCACCGTTTTGTCGTTTCGTTCGATGCTTCGGCGGGCGAAGGCAGGTCGGAAGAGATCATGCTCAAACAAACGCTATAGCGGGATTGATGATTCGACAAAAATTCATCCCGCTCTAGCCACGGCGTTCGCGTTCAAGCGCGGATAGCGGCGACCCTATACCGTCACTGGCGGTTCGTCGGTGACGAATCTGCCGGTTTCGAAATGTAAATCGCTGTGCTCTGGCGCGGACATTTCTGCGTCGGGCCCACCCGGCATGCCGAATCGACCAATCTCGAAAGGCAGGATTTGCGTCAGGACCCCTTTAATCTCAGTCGCATAAAAGCCCGTCCTCGGCCCCAGGCAATCCACCCGCAAGCGTCCAGAATCCCGCTTGGAAAGCCGCTGCGGCTGTCATAAATGTGCATCCTAAAGCGTGCGGTCGATGCGTCGGCGACCGTAACAGCCAAAGCAAGGCGCGGTCCAGGACCGCGGCGTGGCCTTGGCCGGCGAACGGTTGGGGCGGAGTAGCTCAGTTGGTTAGAGCAGCGGAATCATAATCCGTGTGTCGGCGGTTCAAATCCGTCCTCCGCTACCAAATCTTTTGAAAATTCGGCCACGGGGTGGCACGCAAAACGGCTGAGGATTATCAGCGCGTCGCCTTCAGCCGCCGAGGCTGTCCGGCTCCGGCACTTCCTGCAGCGCGGCGAGCGAAGGCGACGAATGCGTCTCGGGCATCGGCTTGGGCCGCGAATGCGCTGCCTGATCGCCGCGCGACTGCATCTTCGATAGCGCCGCTTCCGCTTCGGCGATGAGCTTTCGCATAATCTCACCGACCGGAAGGATATCGCTGATGCCGCCTGCGGTCTGGCCCGCGGTCAACAGACATTCATGCGGCCGGCCGGCCTGGGTGGTCGAGACGATTTGGCTGCGCAGCCGATCGCGCTGCCGGCGCGCTTCGTCGCGCTTGGCGCTCCATTCCGTTAAAAAATCCGTCGGCAGCGAGCGCAGCACGGTCTTGAATCCGGCCGTGCCCGGCAGCGGCGTGATGTCGTTAAGAACCTCGGCCTTGATCGCGTCTTCGGATTTGGCGTTAACGATCGCCTCTTTCCATTGCAGCGGCACCGGAGCTTCTTTGGAGGCAATGAAGCGGGTGCCAAGATTGACGCCGACGGCGCCGAGCATGAGCGCCGCCGCTATGCCGCGGCCATCAAAAATGCCGCCGGAGGCGACCACCGGGATCGGCGATACTGCATCGACGACTTGCGGCACCAGCGTCATCGTACTGACCTCGCCGCAATAGCCTCCAGATTCGCCACCTTGCGCGATGATCACATCGGCGCCGCTTTCCGCCGCTTGCAAAGCCTGATCCACGGTCGTGACCTGCACCATCACGCGCGCACCGGCATCGCGGGCCGCACGCGCCAGATCGCCAGGATCGGCGAGTGTGAATGAGATGACTGCCGGCCGCGCCGCCAGCGTATAACGAAACGCCTCGGCGTCGAGCGTCTGCGGAATGTGATTGATCGCGAAGGGACGCTGCGTCAGCGTCTTCGCCGTGTCGATATCGCGCTTGATCGCCGCGAAGCTGCGGAACAACGTTCCGATGCCGCCCAGTCCGCCGGCATTGGAGACCGCGGCCGCAAGCTCAGCGGACGTGCAGGTTTCCATCGGCGCCAAAATGATCGGCACGTCGATGCCGAACAGATCGCAAAGCGGTGTGGTCAGCATGGCTCGTCTCCGGACATCCGCTCGGCAGCCTTAGAACTGACGCATCATATTCGCTGCTGCAAATACGAATGTCCAGTTCGTGGACGGGACGACAATTCTGGAACGCCGCCACCGCAAAAATGTTCGCGACACACAGAGGCCGGGCCGGAGCGGCAATAGCCTGGGGCCCGTCTTAATCCTTGACCGCGCAATCGCGCAAGATTTCCGGCTTGAAGGCAAGCCCATGGCCGGGCCGTTCCGGCACGCTGATCAATCCGTTCGCAACCGGCACCGGATCGACCCACAGATCTTCGGCCAGCCCCATGTCCTCGATCCACAGTCCATTCGGTATTGAGGCGAGCAGCTGGATATTCAATTCCGGAAACAGATGCGGCGCGATCGTCATGCCCCAGGTGTCGGCGACGGTCGCGATCTTACGCAATTCGGTCAGTCCGCCGCGCATTGGATCGGGCTGCAGGATCGGCAGCCGCGGATTTTCGAAAAACGGTTTGAGATCGAAGCGCGTGAAATGCGTCTCGCCGCCGACCACGCGCAGATCGAGCGCCTCGGAGATACGCGAATAGCCGGCGAAATCGTCCGGCACCACCGGCTCTTCCAGCCAATAGACATTATAATCCTGGAACTTGCGGCCCATCGCAATCGCGATGTCGGCGGTCCAGCCCATATTGACGTCGATCATGATGTCGATGTCGGGGCCTAGCGCCTCGCGCATTCGCCGTACGTTGTCGAGATCGGTTGCCAGGTCGGCGGTGTGAGCGACCTGCATCTTGATCGCTTTATAGCCCCGTTCCTTGTAGTGCAGCGCTTTTGCGATCATGCCGTCGCCGCCGCTGCCGCGAAAGCAGCCGCTGCCATAGGCCGGCAATTGCCCGCGGTAATGACCCCACAGCCGATGCAGCGGTAGATTGGCGCGTTTCCCGAGCGCATCCCACAGCGCGATATCGAGAACCGACATCGCCATCACGACGATCCCGGCGCGGCCATAGGTAACGGTGGCGTTCCACAGATCCTGCCAGATTGCCTCGACTGCGCTCGCGTCTTTACCGAGCACGCGCGGGATTACGCATTCTTCCAAGCAGGTCGCGATCGTGCGCATCGCCGGGCGGAACAAAAACAAATAGCCCATCCCGGCGATGCCGCCGCGCGTCTCGACATCGAGCACCAGAAACTCGCGCATCGGGCCGAAGGTGTGGCCCTTGAGCCATGGCGTCTGCGGCCACGGCACGCGCAGCATGGTGGTGCGAATGGTGGTGATGGTCGTGTCGGTCATGCCACGGCGATCCGTTCTGACCAAGTTGGCAGCAGTACCCCAGATGCTGTGAAAAGTTGCTCGGCGCGTCAATGCCAAGACCAGTAACTTTTGACCCGCTTGGCGATCGGACGCCTTCAGTGCGGCCGTACGAAAGAATCTACACCGGAGGCGGCGGCGTCGGTTGCGTCGCGCGCTGCGTCGATTGAATGATGATCTGTAACGCGTCGTTATCGCCGGTGTTGTGTCGCCAGCCATGGCAGTTTGGGGCAGGGCGTCGTCGAATAGGTCCCGCAGGCAAAAGCGGCCGTGTCGAGGTGTTTCAGGCCGCACACGCCGCCGTCCTGGGTGAATTTGCTGGACTAAGGCGCTGGCCTTAAAAACGACGGCGAGATCGTCTCAGAAACAATTGCGATTGGATCAATTATGATTTGCGTCATATTCGATTTGGCGACTGGACGAGCCGGAGCTGTTCATGGCCTCGACCATTAATGTGGCGGCTTATAGCGACGCACTCGTCGTGCTTGGCACCGCGGGCATTGTTGTGCCGATCCTCAGCCGGCTCGGTTTTAGCCCGGTGCTCGGCTATCTGGCCGCCGGGGCGCTATTGGGGCCACTTGGGCTGGGTTCGCTGATCGAATCCTTTCCGGCGCTGTTCTGGTTCACTGTGAGCGACGCCCGGGACGTCGCCGGCATCGCCGAACTCGGCGTTGTTTTTCTGTTGTTCCTAATCGGCCTCGAAATGTCGTTGCACCGGCTGATGACGATGCGGCGTCTGGTATTCGGGCTCGGCGGATTGCAGGTTCTGATCACGACGGTGCTGCTCGCCGCGCTCGCCGTCTATTTCGGCAAGACACCCTCGGAAGCAATCGTTCTCGGGGCGAGCCTGTCGCTGTCTTCCACCGCGATCGTGCTCGAACTGTTATCGAAGCAGGAGCGCCTGAAGACGAATGTTGGACGGGCGAGCTTCGCTGTGCTGCTGGCGCAGGATATTGCTGTCATTCCCCTGCTTATCTTCATCGCGCTGCTTGCTGGCGGTCCGCAAGGCTCGGTGCTTACCAGCGTCGGCAAGGCGGTTATGCAGGCGGCCATCGCGCTTGCCGTTATCATCGTTTTCGGCCGCTTTCTGCTGCAACCGCTGTTCCGGCTCGTCGCTTCCACGCGCTCACGCGACCTTTTCATTGCGACCGCGCTGTTCGTCGTCATCGCCGCCGGCGTCATCACCAATCAGGCCGGCCTGTCGATGGTGCTAGGCGCCTTCGTTGCCGGGCTTCTGCTCGCCGAGACCGAATACCGCCGCGCCGTTGAAGCGACCATCGATCCGTTCAAGGGCCTGTTGCTCGGAATTTTCTTCTTCACCGTCGGCATGGACATCGACGTGCGCGAATTGTTGCACGAGCCGCTGTTACTCGCCGGCGGTGTGTTCGGACTGATTGTCCTCAAATCGCTTGTCGTCGTCGGTCTCGCCAAACTGTTTCGCGTGTCATGGCCGGTCGCGGTCGAAATGGGGCTCCTCCTCGGGGCCGGCGGCGAGTTCGCCTTCGTCAGCATTGCTATGACTTCGCAATTACATCTGATCGATTCCGCCACGGCCACTTTTGCGCTCACGGTGACATCGGCGACGATGGCATTGATACCGCTATTGTCCTTTATCGCGCGGCACTTCGCATCCCGCTTGCGCTCCGCCGCTGCGCCACCGGAGCTGACGGCGCGGCCGAACGTTCGGCAGAGTCACGCAATCGTCGTCGGCTATGGCCGTGTCGGCAAAGTCGTATGCGGACTGCTCAATGAGCATGGCATTCCCTATATTGCCGCCGATTTCGATGCTTCAACGGTGACGCGCGATCGCCGCGACGGCCACGACGTTTATTATGGCGACGCCGCCGATCCGAAGTTTCTCGAAATTTGTGGCTTAGCCAGCGCCGCCGGCGTCATTATCACCATCCATGCCGGCGAGCTGATCGACCTGGTGGTCGAGCACGTCCGCGCCATGCGGCCGGATGTGCTGATCGTTTCGCGGGCGCGCGATGCCGATCACGCACGGCATCTCTATCGCCTCGGCGCCACCGACGCGGTGCCGGAAGCGATCGAAGCCAGCTTGCAGCTCTCCGAAGCTGCGCTGGTCGGTCTCGGACTGCCGACCGGTCCGGTGATTGCGTCGATTCACGAGAAGCGGGACGAGATCCGCCGCGGCTTGCAGCAGGCAGCGCGCGCTGCGGGATTGCAGACGACGCGCTCGATCAGAGCCAAGACGCGCGCGATGTTCAGAAGATAGTCTTTCCTGCAGCGACACGGCTCGTAAGCGGAGCGCTGCTAATCGGTTCGCTTAACCCTGCGAGCCCGAACTCACTATCGGTGAGGCGCTCTTGGCTGGCGCGCCGCTCTTGGCTGGCGCGGCACTCTTGGCTGGCGCGGCACTCTTGGCTGGCATGGCACTATTGGCCGGCGCAGCGCCGTTATTCGGCGGAGCGCTCTTGTTTGGCGAAGTAGTCTTGTTTGCCGAGATGCTCTTGTTTGACGAGGCGCTCTTGTTTGGCGTCGCCTCTTTGGATGCGCTCTCCTCCGGCGCAATCTCCTTCGGCGCAATCTCTTTGGGCGCGGTCTCTTTGGGCGCGATCTCCTTGGC
>DASZCJ010000236.1:0-13192 GCA_035943155.1 Xanthobacteraceae bacterium
AAATTGGCCGCCGCCGGCGAAACCGCAAGCGCCACCAAGAAAGCGCGGAAACTGACCAGGCAAAGGAATCCGATGCCCAAAGTCCACAAAACCATTAGGATCCAATGGGCCGAAGGACGTGCCGAAGGTGTCGCGATTAGCCACAGCATTGGTGCATACGCCGCCGGCGTTCGCGCCGGCATAATAACCGGTCCAACTAAAAACCGGCGCTGGCCGCGGCAATGATTGTTTCGGCGTCTTCTTGCTCTTCGCCGCTAAAACTGGCGTTGTCATGAGCAAGGCGATTACGCCAATGCTGGCGGCAATTTTTGGGACGACCCTCATCGTCAAAACCCCTCAAAGACAAATGAACGTTACTATTGAATTTCATCAAACAATGTAGCGGCGCTGCCACATTGGATATGAATCGAGGTTGAGTAAAATGCACCAATAAGATGAAATTTTTTCATCTTAAAACAATGAAAACTATTCAAACTCATAAAAAGCAGTTGAAATCGCGGACAGATTTTTCTTATGCGCGATTTCGCAGCACCTCGTTCACCTCATTTGCAAGCAGCAGTTCGCAATTTGCAGCGCGTTGCGAGGTGATGGCGAGAATTGGACTGCAAGAATGACAGACAGAAAAATGGCAAACAGAACTTTGGCGTTTCTTTATTTGCTCGTTCCCACGAATTCCTCGCGCCGATAACCTTGCGCGTAAAGCAGCGCAGTGAGATCGCCGTGATCGATGCAAGCGTCCGCCACGTCGCGCAGCGCCGGTTTGCCGTGAAAGGCGACCCCGAGCCCCGCTTGCTCGATCATCGGAATGTCGTTGGCGCCGTCGCCGACCGCGAGTGTCTCATCGCGCTGCAGCCGAAACCGCTGACGCAGCGCCAGCAGCGTGTCGCGCTTAGCCTCGCGGCCGAGCACTGGCTCGGTCACTTTTCCAGTGAGCAGGCCCGCCGCGTCCGTCAAAAGCGTGTTGGCGTGGTATTCGTCGAAGCCGATTGTTTTGGCGAGCGGCGCCATGAAAGCGGTGAAGCCGCCGGATACGACGCAGGTGTAAGCGCCGTTGGCGCGCATGGTGTCGATCAGCGTTGCTGCGCCGGAATTTGGCCGAATGCGTTCGGCGATGACTTTATCGATCGTTGAAATCGGCAGGCCCTGCAGCAGCGCGACCCGCTCGCGCAACGCCGGCGCGAAGGCGATCTCGCCCGCCATAGCGCGCGCGGTGATCGCCGCCACGCGATTTTTCAAGCCGGCATAGTCGGCGAGCTCGTCGATGCATTCCTGGCCGATCATGGTCGAATCCATGTCGGCGACCAGAAGCTTCTTGCGGCGCGCGGCGTGCGGCTGAACGACGACATCGACTGGCGCCGCGCCGACGATGCCGCGCAGCTCGCGGCTGAGCTTTTTGGGCAAGCCTTCCGGTGCGCCGGCTTGGTTCGCCGGCTTACCAAACATAATGTCGGCTGCGAGCCCCGGCGCCAGCCAGCTGGCTGGACCGGCTTGCGGCAGCATCCGCGCAACTTTTGCCGCCAATTCCTCGGTTACGGCGGGGCGGTCCGGATGCGAGATAAGCGTTGCCACGTAAAACATGCCGTGCGATCCGGAGCTAAATTGGAATCGGGACACTAGCGCGTGTCGCAGATCATCCTCATTGCAGGCCCGACGGCGAGCGGCAAGTCGGCATTGGCGCTGCAGCTCGCGGAACAGCTCCGCGGGGTCATCATCAATGCCGATTCCATGCAAGTGTACCGCGACTTGCGCATCATTACCGCGCGCCCGACGGCGGAGGAGGAAAAGCGCGCGCCGCACCGGCTCTATGGCCATGTCGATGCCGCAGAAAACTATTCGGTCGGCCGCTGGTTCAGCGCGGCCGCCGATGCGCTGGCAGAGCCGCCGCAGAACCGAGCCGCGATCGTGGTCGGCGGCACCGGGCTTTACTTCAGCACGCTCACCCGCGGCATTGCCGCGGTGCCGCCGATCCCGGCGGAGATTCGCCGCCAGGTTCGCGACCGGCTCGCCGCCGAAGGCATCGAAAAGCTGCAGGCCGAGCTCGCCGCGCGCGATCCCGCTACCGCCGCGCGCCTTAGACCCGCCGACCGCGCCCGCATTACCCGCGCGCTGGAAGTGGTGCTGGCGACCGGGCGTTCGCTGACCGATTGGCACGGCGACAACAAGCCGGCGCGTGTCGACATCGCCCGCGCGGCAAAGATCTTTCTGATGCCCGATCGCGATGAGCTTGGCCGCCGCATCGACGCGCGCTTCGACGCTATGATGGCAGGGGGCGCATTGGAGGAGGTGCGCGCGCTCGCCGCGCGCAATCTCGATCCGAATCTGCCCGCCATGAAGGCGCATGGCGTGCCGTGGCTGATCCGTCATCTCGCGGCGGAGATCACGATGGCCGAGGCGGTGGCGCAATCCAAGCGCGACACCCGCCGCTACACCAAGCGGCAGGCCACCTGGTTTCGCAATCAGCTTCCGCAATTCGCGTGGGTCGAACCGCGCGAAGCTGCGGCAGCCGTCGCGGCGCAGCTGCGGCAGCTAAGAGCCGCTGCAATCATTTAGCGGTCCCTGATCCCGCCTAGTCCCCCGCAAGCGGCGATGGCGCAATTGGGCGCCCTCGCGGCAATGAGCGGACAGGATGTCCCTGATCCCAAAGACACTTAAAATGATATTTATCAAAAATTCCGATCTTTATTTGGTCTTGTAACTGTCACGATAACGGCTCATGATGTGTGCGGGATGTCGGGGCACGGGAGAGGGTGCCCCATGCCGACTACAGAGACGAATACAGATCAGTTCTGCGAATACGCTAACGAGGCGATTCTTTCGGCCAGTTACGCGAAAAGCAAAGCGGCCGAGCAGGGCCTGCTTGAATTCGAACACTTGCCGCACAGTGCGGATTCCCCTCAGGTCATTCTAGTTGACGGCCAAATAGTCAACGGCCAACTCGTTGACGGCCAACTCGTTGATGGCCACCAGCAGCGCACAGTCGAAAGCTACGAACGTGAGCTGATCAAACGTCGGCGCACGGAAATCCAGCTGCGCGAGGCTCTCGCCCGAGAAGAAGCGCTGCTTCAGCAAAAGGACGAGCTGATCCGGCAAATGGTGGTTATGCACCAGGAGTCCGATCATCGACTGTTGAACGGCGCGCAAATGATTGTCAGCCTGCTTACGCTGCAAGGCCGCGCGTCGAAGAATGCTGAAGTCGCCTCACAATTAGCGGCCGCCGCGGATCGCGTCGCTACGATCTGTCGCATTCACCGACATCTGCACTCCTTCGACGGCGTGCGAACCATCGCGATCAAGCAATATCTTGAGGAGCTCTGTCGCGACTTCTCCAAGATGCTGTCTTTGGGCAGTCCCGACCGCGTCATCGCGATGGAGGGGGTTGAAATCAATCTTTCGGCCGATACCGCCATTCCGCTGGGTTTTATCGCCAACGAATTGCTCACGAACGCAGCCAAATACGGCACCGGCAGGATCACGCTCCGTTTGGAATCCGATTCCCAAAAGCGCCATTCGCTGTCGGTCTCCAATGAGGGTCCCGCCCTACCGGAGGGATTTGATCCAGCCGCCGGCAAAGGACTCGGAATGAGAATTATCCGGTCTTTTGTCGAACAGATCGGCGGTGAATTGCGGATCGATCGGGGCGATAGCAACGAGAGTACGAGATTTACGGTGCGGTTCTGCTGATTTTTATAAGGATGTTCGGCGCGGCGGCGACGTCACTGCAGCGTCACGCCTTCGCATTCATCCCGCCCTCGGGACGTCAAGCGATGTTCGCCTAGCTCGCCGCTTGCCGGCCGATTGGACGAATTCACGATCCCGTCAAACACGCCTGTGTCATTTCAAGTTTATACTGGCGGCGGTACCGGCTTTGCCGGGCCAGGTCGTCCTGGTGTTTCAGGGCGGCGGCGCGCTCGGCGCCTATCAGGGCGGGGTTTATCAGGCCCTGCATGAAGCCGAAATCGAGCCCAATTGGGTGATCGGCACCTCGATTGGCGCGATCAACGGCGCGATCATCGCCGGCAACCAATTTGAGCAGCGTCTCGATCGCCTGCGCGAATTCTGGGATCGCCTGGAACGCAAGTCGTTGTGGAGTCCTGCCTCGCTCGCCCTGATCGGCGGCAATTTCGCCGCGCAGGTGATGACGATCTTTGGCGGCATTTCCGGATATTTTGCGCCCAATCGCGCGTTAGCCTGGGGCCTGCATGCGCCACCGAAGCCGCTTCAAACAAAGTTACCACGCTAATGCGTCATGTATTGCAGGCCGGCGGTATAGGCGGCACCGCCGATCACGCATGGTATTCCAAGTTCGATCTGTCCGGTTGCCGCGGCGGCGATGCAGCCCATCGACAGCGCGCCCTGGCCGATCTGGCCCCAACCCGATAGTTCGCGTTTTGAGTTCGGCCCCTTGGTCTTGAGCTCCTCGATCGCGGCGAGCGATTCCTGGCGCATGTGCACGGTATCGACCGTCTCCGCGGTCTCGATCACGTCGTCGAGCACGACTTTGACGTCCTTCGGCTGGTTCTTGTCCGCCCATTTCAGCATTCCTAAGAGATCGGTATCGCGCACCGCGTTGCTCGCCAGCGTGAACTTGGCGGCGCTGCCGGTGGTGAGGCTGTCGACATTGTCTTTGTCATTGGCGAGCGGCAACAGCTTGATCACGCGCTCGATCGGCACATAGCTGCCGGTCGCGAGATAATAGCCCCACAACACGTCGATCAGCTCCGGCGTCGGTTCGAGCGCCACCGCCTTCTTGCGATCCTTATCGAGATGCAGGCTCGATTTGATCTTGTCGAGCATGCCCGGCTTGTCGGTCTTGAAATCGATCTGTTCGAGCCGCGGCAACTTGCCGTCGAGATATTTGTCGATCATCGCGCGGCGCGTCGCCATTCGATCGACGAAGGTCGCGAGTAGCTCGCGCCAGTTCGGCAGTCCGGAATAGGCGATGGCGCGCACCAGCACCCAATGATCGGAGGGATCGATGACCAGCATTTTCGCAATGAGATCGTCGGCGCGCGAGGCATTCGTGCCGAGCACGCCGGCGATGAAGCCCACATATGGTCCCGAGCTTTCGGCGGCCTTGAACGCTTGCATCGCGCTGAGCGACCGCACCACTGCCGGCAATCGGTCAGGATCCGGCCGGTGGCGATAGCCGTTGATCCATTTGAGGATGGATTCATTGGAGTTGAACGCCGCCGCCGACGGCGGCACGGCGAGAGCCGGCGCGTCCGCCGCGACGACGACAGTCAACGCGAGGATGAATGCGAGCGCGGCGCGAAACTGCGCGCGAATCCGAAAAGCTGCGATCATTTCCCCATCTCCTCGATCGAGAAAACCGGCAGCGCGTGATCGGTCAGTTGAGAATGCTCACGCCCCCGACTGCGGTACTTCAGCAACACGCCTAGGAAAATTAAAGGCCGCGGCCGCGCGAAATCGCGGCTCTCGTGTGACTGTTAAGGTTGGTTAACGATTGCAGTTTGTCGCGTCATTCCGATTTCAAACGCTGGTTTGAAGACCGCACCGGTCGTCCAAGCCCGATTGTTGCCGCAATTTGCTTGACCCATGCTGACACAATGCTTATAACCGCTCGCGTTTGAGCAACCAACAGGCAAGAGGCCGACGCGTGCGTCCGTTCCATTCGCTGATCCTCGTATCGAAGCGCACCGCCGGGGGTAGCTAAGCTACCCGCGAGACGTGGCGGTGCGCGACCAAGGGCCCTCGAGGCCCTTTTTTGTTATCTGAATTCGACGGGTAGAGCGTAGGACGGTAGCGCATGGAGAGTGCAATGACTGAAATGACCGGCGCGGAAATGGTGATCGCGGCGCTCGCCGATCAAGGCGTCGAGCACATCTTCGGCTATCCCGGCGGCGCGGTGCTGCCGATCTATGACGCGCTGTTTCAACAAGACAAAGTGCGGCACGTTCTGGTGCGCCATGAGCAAGGCGCGGTGCACGCCGCCGAAGGCTATGCCCGCTCGACCGGCAAAGTCGGCGCCGTGCTGGTGACCTCGGGCCCGGGCGCCACCAATGCCGTCACCGGACTGACCGATGCATTATGCGACTCGGTCCCGCTCGTCGTCATCACCGGACAGGTGCCGACCCATCTGATCGGCAACGACGCGTTCCAGGAATGCGACACAGTCGGCATCACGCGGCCCTGCACCAAGTACAATTATCTCGTCAAATCGGTGGCCGACCTGCCGCGCGTGCTGCACGAAGCGTTCCACATCGCCTCGAGCGGCCGTCCCGGCCCGGTCGTCGTCGACATTCCCAAAGACATCCAGTTCGCTAAAGGGGGTTACTTCAAACCGACCGAATTCGCTCATCGCGGCTATCGCCCCAAGCTCAAGGGCGATCCGGACAAGATCAAGCGCGCCGTGGAAATGATGGCGGCCGCCAAACGTCCGCTGTTTTACACCGGCGGCGGCGTGATCAATTCCGGCCGCCGCGCCAGCGATCTGTTGCGCGAACTGGTCAAGCTCACCGGATTCCCGATCACCTCGACGCTGATGGGGCTTGGCGCTTTTCCAGCAGCCGATCCGCAATGGCTCGGCATGCTCGGCATGCACGGCACCTGGGAAGCGAATTGGTCGATGCACGATTGCGATCTGATGATCGCGGTCGGCTCGCGCTTCGACGATCGCATCACCGGCCGGGTCGATGCGTTCTCGCCCGGCTCGAAGAAAATTCACATCGACATCGACCCGTCATCGATCAACAAGAATGTCAAAGTCGATGTGCCGATCGTCGGCGATTGCGCCCATGTGCTTGAGGATCTGCTGCGGGTGTGGCGCGAGACCGGCGCCAAGACGGACAAGAAGGCGCTCGACGCCTGGTGGACGCAGATCGGCAAATGGCGGGCGAAGAACTCGCTGGCTTATCGCAATTCAAACGAGATCATCAAGCCGCAATACGCGATCCAGCGTCTCTACGAACTCACCAAGGATCGCGACACCTACATCACCACGGAAGTGGGACAGCATCAGATGTGGGCGGCGCAGTTCTACCATTTCCAGGAGCCGACGCGCTGGATGACCTCGGGCGGATTGGGCACGATGGGCTACGGTCTGCCGGCATCGGTCGGCGTGCAGCTTGCCCATCCGGATTCGCTCGTCATCGACATTGCCGGCGAGGCGTCGGTGCTGATGACCATGCAAGAAATGTCGACGGCGGTGCAATACGAACTGCCGGTCAAGATTTTTATCATCAATAACCAGTACATGGGGATGGTGCGCCAGTGGCAGGAATTGCTGCATGGCGGCCGTTATTCGCATTCCTACACCGAAGCGCTGCCGGACTTCGTCAAGCTGGCCGAGGCCTATCACGCGCACGGTATTCGCTGCGAGCATCCGGGCGAACTCGACGACAAGATCCGGGAAATGATCGAGGTCGACAAGCCGGTCATCTTCGATTGCGTGGTCGATCCGGCGGAGAATTGCTTCCCGATGATCCCATCGGGCCGCGCGCATAACGAAATGCTGCTCGGCGACGCCACGACGCGGGTCGAGGACGCGGTGACCGAGAAAGGCAAGATGCTGGTGTGAATAAGCGCCAAACCAAAGGTTCAGGGAAGGAAGCCGCGGTGACGACTGCACCCACCACGACGCACTATCCGGCCATGACAACCGCCGAGCCGATCGAGACGCGGACTTTGTGCGTGCTGGTCGACAACGAGCCCGGCGTCTTGGCGCGGGTGATCGGGTTATTCTCCGGCCGCGGCTACAACATCGACTCGCTAACGGTGTCGGAAACCGAGCACGAGAAGCTTCTGTCGCGGATCACGATCGTCACGCGCGGCACGGCCATGGTGCTCGAGCAAATTAAAAATCAGCTCGATCGGCTGGTGCCGGTGCACCGTGTGGTCGATCTGAGCGTCGGCGGCCCGGCCATCGCGCGCGAATTGGCTATGGTCAAGGTGCGCGGCAGCGGCGAGCATCGCATGGAAGCGCTGCGGCTGGCGGATGCGTTCCGCGCCCGCGTCATCGACGCCACCACCGAAAGCTTCGTGTTCGAGATCACCGGCGCCTCGGACAAGATCGAAAGCTTCATCAACTTAATGCTGCCGGTGGGCTTGGTCGAGGTATCCCGCACCGGCGTGGTCGCGATCGCCCGCGGGCCCGAGGGGATGTGAGTTCCAGGGTCATTCTGAGGCGCCCGCGCCAGATACAGTGCGTCCGGCGATGTCCTCATGCCAGGTGCCGGAACCTAGTCCAAGGCCGTTCGCGAAGTCATTGCGGCGCGAACGTTGCGCACGATGACGCAATCTAATATCCACCCCAATAGTAAGGGCGTGGATAGACATAGATTGGCTCAACGACAGGCGGAGCCGCAATCCGATTGCCTTTGGCGGTCATGCACTGCGCATAAACGGTGTCATATCTCACTTGCAGCGAGCCACCGGCGGCGCGCGCATTCCCACTTCCGACCGCGCTGCCTGCGACTAAACCAGTACCAGCGCCAATTGCCGCGCCTGTTCCCATATGTCCCGCCGCTGATCCAATTGCAGCGCCTGCCAGAGCGCCTAGTGCGGTGCCAACGGCAGCGCTACCAACTGCGGCGTCATTCGCCGCCTGGCCGGGGGATTGGTACCCTATCGCTTGCTGAGCGGAGGCCTGGCAGTACTGATCGTCTCCCCGGAAAGACTCATAAGACTTGTTCGGGCCGGGCATGGCTGCGAACGATGGGGTGGCTGGGCCGTTATAAGCGCATCCCCCACAGGCGAAACAAAGACCCGCTAACGAGACGAGACAAAGAAATCCTTTGAACACCGTAACTCCCATCCGCCCCGGAAGAGCACAGCAGTCCTGTGGAATCGTGGCAAGATAAAGCTAACAACGACTTAATTCCGACGATCGGTAACACCGTTCGCGCAACTAGCCGGAACCTCGTTTCATCATCGGGAAAGAAAAATGACCGGCCAGTCTCGCCGCCGCTACCGGCCAGCGATGTTCATTGAGGAGCCCGCGAACCCTGTTGCGGTGCACTTAGTCGCCTTTTGGCCCCTTAGTGGACATCGCAGTGGCGCCGAACGAATGTCCACTTTGGGTGCAAGCGGACATTGGTCGCGTCTCGACTGATGAGAAGACGCTCAAATTCCTCGCACCGCTACGCCGCCGAAGCCTGCGCCGCCGCAGGAGCTAGCCGCGACACCAAGTCCGCAAAGCGATCGACGAAATCGGCCAAAAACTTCTTCGTGCCGTCGTCGCCGATATTGCCGTGCTCGTCGATCAAATCCGACTTGAACGTGACATAGGCCTCGCCGCCAAGCAGGATCATGCCGAGGCCGGTCATTACCGAGCGCAAATGCTGTTGCGCCAAGGCGCTGCCGATCGCGCCGGGCGAGGTGCCGGTGATGAAGGCGGGCTTGCCCGGCCAAGAGCTCTTGCCCCACGGCCGCGCGCCCCAGTCGATCGCATTCTTGAGCACTGCCGGGATGGAGCGGTCATGTTCCGGCGTGACGACCAGCACGCCGTCGGCCTGCGCGATCTCGTTCTTAAAGCGCACCACCTCGGGCGGCAGGGCGCTTTCATTGTCCTGATTGTACATCGGCAAGTCGTCGATGCGCGCGAATGCCGCGTCGAACTTGCCGGCGCCGAGCCGCACCAGTGCCTGGGCGAGTTTGCGGTTGATGGAGTCGCGGCGATTGCTGCCGACAATCACGGCGATACGGGGCAAAATGGCGTAACCGGTCATGTTGAATACCTCAGTGACAAGTTGTAACTAAGGCTAATAGGCGACCCAAGGCCGGCCCGGCAAGAAGGCACATGCATGAAACCAAGACACAAGCATTTGCCTGCCGACTGCCGCGCGGTCAGTGATGTGCTGGCTCGGGTCGGCGACAAATGGTCGGTGCTTGTGGTCACCAAGCTCGGCGGCGGCCCGTTGCGGTTCAACGAATTGCGGCGTTCGATCGGCGGCATCTCGCAGCGCATGCTGACGCTGACCTTGCGCGGGCTCGAGCGCGACGGATTGATCACGCGTACGGTGTTTCCGGTCATTCCGCCGCGCGTCGACTATGCCTTGACCGCGCTCGGACGCGACTTGTTAGAACCGGTCTCGGCGCTCGGCGATTGGGCGCTGCGCAATCAGACAAAGATCGCTCATGCGCGCGAGCAGTTTGACGGTGCGACGAAAAAAGCCGCGCCGCCAGCGCGGCTCGAGGCCCGCCAGAGCGGGCTTGTCGCGGCGGCGCGCAGAAACTAAAGCGAAATGTCTTTAAGTTGAATCGCCATTTCGCTTTAGCTTATTGTTTGAGCATGATCTTTTCCGAAAACCGGTTTCCACTTTTCGGGATCATGCTTTAAAAGCAGCAGCGGAATGCGCCGGCCGGTTTCCTTTGGCGGCAGCAAGGGTGAGGAAAACATGCGTGTTTATTACGATCGCGACGCCGACCTGAACCTGATCAAGGGCAAGAAGGTCGCCATTATCGGCTACGGCAGCCAGGGCCACGCCCACGCGCTTAATTTGCGCGACTCCGGCGTCAAGGACGTGGCCGTGGCGCTGCGTAAAGCCTCGCAGGGCGTCAAGAAGGCGCAAGCCGAGAAGCTCAACGTCATGGAAGTCGCCGAGGCAGCGAAGTGGGCCGACGTGATGATGATGCTCACCCCCGACGAATTGCAGGCCGACATTTACAACAATCACCTGCACCCCAATATGAAACAGGGCGCGGCCTTGATGTTCGCGCACGGGCTTAACATTCACTTCAATCTGATCGAGCCCCGCACCGACCTCGACGTGATGATGATCGCGCCCAAGGGGCCCGGCCATACCGTGCGCTCTGAATATGAGCGCGGCGCCGGCGTGCCGTGCCTCCTCGCCATTCATCGCGACGTCTCCGGCAACGCCCACGATCTCTGCCTGTCCTATGGCGCCGCGATCGGCGGCGGCCGCGCCGGCATCATCGAGACGAGCTTCCGCGAAGAATGCGAGACCGATTTGTTCGGCGAGCAGTCAGTGCTGTGCGGCGGCTTGGTCGAACTGATGAAGGCGGGTTACGAGACTTTGGTGGAAGCGGGCTACGCGCCGGAAATGGCCTATTTCGAATGCGTGCATGAAGTGAAGCTGATCGTCGACCTCATCTATGAGGGCGGCATTGCCACGATGAACTACTCGGTCTCCAACACCGCCGAATACGGTGAATATGTCTCCGGCCCGCGCGTGGTCGATGAAAAAACCCGCGCCGAAATGAAACGCATTCTCGGCGACATTCAATCGGGCAAATTCGTCAAGGAATGGATGCTGGAGAACAAGGTCAATCAGACGTCGTTTAAGGCCATGCGCGCCAAATGCGCCGCCCATCCGATCGAGCAGATCGGCGCCAAGCTGCGCGAGATGATGCCGTGGATCAAGGAACGCGCACTGGTCGACCGCTCACGCAATTGATGGCGGCGCGCCCGATTTTGCCTGAGCCGATCGCGTCGCGTTTTTAGCGGAATTTTCCACCGCGCATTGGGGTTATTGTTAAATCGCAGCGCAGGACGCCGCGACGGAACACGTCAAAGGAACGCCATAGAGGAAACGTCATGATCACGAAGCGCATTTTAGCGGTCGCCACAGCCACGTTTGCACTGGGTTGCGTCGCTCCGGCAGCCGACGCCGCCGAGGTTTTCACGCTCAAATCGACCAGCTTCGCCGACGGCAAAATCATGCCGAAGAAAACCGCCAACAGCAAAACCAATATTGCGACAAATCCAAATTGCGTTGGCGATAATGTTTCGCCGCAATTCTCGTGGAGCAATGTGCCGGATGGCAGCAAAAGTTTTGCCATGTTGATGTACGACCCCGAGGGTCGCCCGCCTAGCGGGGTTAGCCATTGGGTTGCCTATGGCATTCCTGCATCGGTCACCGGATTTGCCGAAGGCGAGCTGAGTAAAGAGTCCGACAAATATGTCGGCGGCAAAAGCGTGTTCGACGTTGGCCATTATTCCGGTCAATTGACGCGCGCCAACACCACGCCGCATCATTATTCATTCGTGCTCATAGCGACCGATTTCGAACTAAAGGAACTGCCGCCCGGTTTGACGCGTGACGAGTTGATCGCAAAGTTCGGGCCGCCGCCGGCGCATGTTAAGGGCGTAACGGGCATGGTCGGGCTTTTCGTCAATCCGTGGCATGAGTGACCCGGTATGAGTGAGTGCCGCCGTTGGCGATGAAGCTCGCCAAGATCGTCAAGCGATGCCGGATCGACAAACCGGAGAAGTTCAATCTTGCCGATCACGACCCCGCCGAACGCTTCGGCCTCTCGACCGACATCGAGGACGTGAGGCCGATTCTTGCGCAAGACGTCGCCCGCCTCGAAGACATACAGGAGCGGCTATACGCGCATGGCCGCTGCGCAGTGCTCGTTGTGCTTCAGGGTATGGATGCGGCGGGCAAGGACGGCGTCATCAAGCATGTGATGGCCGGCATCAACCCGCAAGGTTGCCTGGTGCACTCATTCAAGGCGCCGAGCGCTGAAGAGCTCGCTCATGATTTTCTGTGGCGAATTAGCAAAAATCTGCCGGAACGCGGACGCATCGGAATTTTCAACCGGTCTTATTATGAGGAAGTGCTGGTCGTCCGCGTCCATCCCGACCTGCTGGAGCGGCAGAAGCTGCCGCCGAGCGTGACCAAAAAGAATATCTGGAAGCACCGTTTCCAGGATATTCGTAAGTTCGAACGTCATCTAACGCGCAACGGCACGCTGGTGCTGAAATTCCATTTACGCATTTCCAAAGAGGAGCAGCGCAAAAGATTCCTGGCGCGCCTTGATACACCGGCAAAGCGCTGGAAGTTCTCGGCGGCCGACGCCGCCGAGCGCGAACGCTGGGACGATTACATGGCGGCCTATGAAGACATGATCCGCCATACTTCGACGGAACACGCGCCATGGTATGTCGTGCCCGCGGATCACAAACACATCGCCTGGCTGATCGTTTCGGCCGCCATCGTCGACGCGGTCGAAGCGCTCAAGCCCACCTTTCCGAAGATCGGCGGCAAGGCGCTCAAAGAACTCAAGCATACCGAACGCGCGCTGCGCGCCGAAGCCAAGCGCTAAGTTCGACGTAAGATTGTAATATGACTTTAGACGGCCCCGACAATCCTATTCGCTACGAAGTCTCCGGCGGCATCGCCTTAATTAGAATGGCGCGCCCGCCGGTCAATGCGCTCGACCTTCACATGGTGCGGGCCGCGATCGCCGCTTTCAGGCGAGCGGCCGA